>JAYTQX010000105.1:0-2337 GCA_043746455.1 Pseudomonadota bacterium | reverse complement strand
ACGAGCTTGCCGGTCAGCATCAGACCCCAGGTGCCGGCGTTGACGAACAGCGAATCGCTTTTGCCCAGGTGCGATTCCCAGTTCGCCTCGCCGAGCTTGTCGGAAATGAGCTTGTCGGCCGTGGTCTTGTCCGGAATGCGCAGCAGGGCTTCGGCGACGCACATCAGCAGCACGCCTTCCTCGGAGGAAAGGTCGTACTCGCGCATGAACGACTCGACCGCCGACTGCTCGTGCGCCTTGGCGCGCACGCGCGCGACGAGTTCGGTGGCGCGCGCCAGCACCAGGTCGCGCTCGGCCGGCGGCAGCGCTGCCTGGCCGAGCAGGTCGTCCAGCGCTTCGGTTTCGTCGCGGCAATACGCCGCCGTCATGCGCGCGTGCGCGGCGTCGGGCGTGGCGGGGAGTTCAGGACTGAGAATTTCGCTCACGGATTGCGTAGCCAAAGGCGCTGCCGGGCTGCGTAGTCTAGCAGCGCGCGAAACGCAGTAAATGTCGATTTCGGTGCCGTCTGCACGCTGCTTCGGGCCAATCTTTCTCTTGTGCACGCGCCCTTGCTCGCGCGCCCGGCATCCCTATAATCGGCACGCTGGGAGGACAGAGCCATCCGCAGCAAAGAGAAAGCCACGTCGCTGGTGATTGCACATCTGGCCGGGGTTTCCCAGCCAACGGTTTCGCGCGCGCTGCGCGGCAGTCCGATGGTGAACGAGATCACGCGCCGGCGCATCGAGAAGATCGCAACCGAGCTCAATTACAAAGTGGACAAGAACGCCTCCAATCTGCGTTGTCAGCACACCGGCACGCTGGCCTTGCTGTTCTTCGAAGATCCGGCGTCGGACGACTCGCTGATCAATCCGTTTTTCGTGTCGATGCTCGCCTCGATCACGCGCGCCTGCGCGCTGCGCGGTCACGATCTGCTGATCTCGTTCCAGCAGCCGACCAACGACGACTGGCAGGCCGGTTTCGAGGAAAACAAGAAAGCCGACGGCATCATCCTGCTTGGCTACGGCGACTATCTGGATTACCGTACGCGGCTCCAGCACATCGTCGATCGCGGCACGCATATCGTGCGCTGGGGTTCGGCGGTGTCGGGCCAGGCCGAGATCTCGGTGGGTTGCGACAATTTCCAGGGCGGCCGCGATATCACCCGGCATCTGCTCGAACGCGGCGCGCGGCGCATTGCGTTTCTCGGCGATGCGTTGCCGTCGTACCCGGAATTCCTCGAACGCTATCGCGGTTACGAGGCCGCCTTGGTCGAGTACGGCATCAAGCCCGACGAAAGGATGCAGGTCGGCGCCATTTCGTCCGAGCAATCCGGGCGTGCGGCGACCCAGACCCTGTTCGATCGTGGCGGCAACTTCGACGCGATCGCCTGCGCCAGCGATCTGATCGCGATCGGTGCGATGAAGGCGCTGCAAGTGCGCGGACTGATCGTGCCCGACGACATTCTCGTCGCCGGCTACGACGATATCCCGCTCGCTGCCTTCGTCAATCCAAGTCTGACCACGGTGCAGCAGGACACCAAGATCGGCGGCGCGATGCTGGTCGACACCTTGCTCAAGTCGATCCACGACGAACCGGTGGAAAACCGGACGATACCGGTCAGTCTGGTGTTGCGGCACTCCACCGACCGCGGCTGAGGCATCCGGCTGCACTGAATTCGTATGCGGTAAATTGTTTGTGCGTCTGCGCACAGCTACGCTGGCGGGTGAGCGAGGGATAGCCCGAGCACACCAGAGCAGCCATGGCCCAGCAGCCGATCAGCGTCCAATCCCGTTTCGCGAATTCCATCAGCTTGCTGGCCGCAGGGCTTGCGTGCTTTGCGCTCGCGGGCTGCCCGGCGCCGCGCCATGACGTCGGCAGGCCGTCGGCGCACGCGGTTGAACCGGACTGTTCGCCGCCGCCGTTCTCCACGCCGTTGTTCCTGCGCGGCTCGATGAGCAACTGGGCGCTCGACGACGACTACGAATTCCAGTACCAGTGCAATTCCTACGTGCTCAACGTGAATCTTGCCGGCACGCAGAGGTTTCGCATCACCGATGCTGCCACGACGCCGAACTCGACCTTCGGTGCAGCGTCTGGCGCGGCGGCGATCACGGTGCGGACGGCATTCGACTTGCACCGAGGCTCCGGCCGCGGCGGTGCGGGCGATCTGAAATTCGAGTTCGCCGGCGAACACACGATCCGGCTGACATTCGAGCGCACGCGGGACGACAGCGTCGCGCAGCCGAAGATCACCATCGGCCCGAAAGATTTCGACGATCCGGCCGATGCGCCGGTGACCGATCCCGTCGCGCTGAGCCTCAAGTTCGACTCGCGCGGCTTTGTCGACAAGGGGCCGTT
>JAYTQX010000104.1:0-3171 GCA_043746455.1 Pseudomonadota bacterium | reverse complement strand
GTCGGCTGGCTGGCAACGCGCGCCGGCACGATCTATCACCAACGCGGCAGCGTGCACTCGCTCGGTGTGGTGATGCAGCGCATGACCGCGCGGCTCGGCGAAGGCATGTCGGCCGGCGTGTTCCCCGAGGGCAGCACCGGCGCAGGCGACAGCGTGCGCACCTTCCATGCACGCATCTTCCAGGTCGCAGCGGATGCGGGCGTGCCCGTGCAGCCGGTCGCGCTGTGCTACGGTAAAAGTGGAAAAATGGATTTGCGCGTGCCGTTCGGCGCCAGGGAAAGTTTCTTCGCCAACTTCGTGCGCGTCCTCGGCGGTCCGGGCATGGATGCCGAAGTGCATTTTCTCGAACCGCTGGCGTTGAACGATGAAGGCCGCCGGCAGATAGCCGAAACCGCGCGCGCGCGCGTCGCCGCGGCGCTGGGATACAGCTGAATGAGCGTACAGGCGGTCACCTTCCGTCCACGCCGCTGGCTGCGCAATCCGCATGTGCAGTCGGTGCTCGCCACGAGCGGTGTGCGCCGATTGCTGTTCCGGCGCCGGCGTGCGGCGCTGGAAGACACCTCGAGCGAACATATCCTCGATTGCGGCGGCGGCGTGCTCCTGCAGGGCTTTCACACGCGGCAAACCTTGCTTGTGCAACCGCGCGCGCTGGCGATCCTGCTGCATGGCTGGGAAGGCAGCGTGCATTCGACCTACGTGATGCACACCGGCGCGCGCCTGCTGAGCGAGGGTTGCGACGTGTTTCGTTTGAATTTCCGCGATCACGGCGACACCCATCATCTGAATGCGGATTTGTTTCATTCCTGTCGCATCGACGAAGTCGTCGGCGCGGTCAAGGCGGTCGCCGCGATGTTTCCCGAGCGGCCGCTGATCGTCGGCGGCTATTCGCTTGGCGGCAATTTTGCCTTGCGTGTGGCACTGCACGCCCGCGCAACGGGCATTGCGCTGGCCTGGGCCTTCGCCGTGTGTCCGCCGGTGAGTCCGCATGCGGCGATGGTGGCGATCGAGAACGCACCGCCATTCTACGAATATTATTTCCTGCGCAAATGGCGCGGCTCGCTCAAGCGCAAGCAATCGCTGTTTCCCCAAGTGGACTGGTTTACTCAGCGCGAATTGCGCGGCAGCATCCGCGAACTTACGCGCAGCATGGTCCAGCGGCACACGGATTTCGGCACGCTGGAGAACTATCTCGACGGTTATGCGCTGACCGGCGAGCGCCTGGCTGCGCTCGATGTGCCGGCGACGATCCTCACCGCGGCCGACGATCCGATCATTCCAGTCGCCGATTTCCGCGCGCTCAAGCTCGCGCCGACCACCGAACTGGTAATCGTGCCGCACGGCGGCCATTGCGGCTTTATCCGCGATGCGAGCATGCGCAGCTGGGCCGAGGACTTTCTCGTCGAGCGCCTGCGGCACAACTTGACGTTACTGCCGGCCGCTGCACCGCGGTAGTAAGGCTGAAGAGGGCGGTAAACTGCCGCTGGCTGCTGCTGGCTAGCACTACCCAATGTTACCCTTGTTCCGTCAAAACCCGTTGACTGCGATTCGCCATCGATTCATGACGCTCGAAGAAATTTTCCAACTGCACCATAGCGGCAATCTCGCCGCTGCCGAACCTGCATATCGCGACTATCTGAAGGCCCAGCCCGATGACGCGCCTGCCTGGCATCTACTTGGCGTGTTGAGCCAGCAGCGCGGCGACTCTGTTGCGGCAGCCGAGTCGATCCGCCGCGCGATCGAGATTGCGCCGGAGCAGGCGCAGTTTCATCTCTCGCTTGGCGGCGTGCTGCTGCAGCTCAACGAGGAAGACGCGGCACGCGCGAGTTTCGAGCGCGCGCTGGATCTGGATCCGAATTCGGTCGAAGCGCACAACCTCGTCGGCCATCTGCATCTGCGCGAAGGGGATATCGGCGCCGCGGAAAATCGCTTCAAGATCGGCCGGCGCGCGAGCGAGGAAGATCCATTGATCCTGTTCGGGCTCGGCAACGTGTATCTGGCGCGCAACGATGTGGAGAACGCCACTAAATTCCTGTCGCGGGCCGCCGACCTCAAACCCGGAGATGCCGCGATCCAGACGAGTCTGGGCCGTGCGTTGTTCGATCAGGGTGCATTCGGGTTCGCGGAAAAAGCGTTCGAGAATGCGTTGCGCCTGCGTCCGGATTTGAGTATCGCCAAACTCTATCTCGCCCGCTCGAAATTTCGTCAGGACAAGGCCGATGCCGCGCGCGACTTGTTCGCCCAATTGCTCGCCGACAATCAACAGGCGTTTGGTGCAAATGCGGGGCTTGGCGACATCGCGCGCAAGAAAGGTCAGGCCCTCAAGGCGCTCAAATTCTACCGGCGTGCGGTGGCGCTTGATCCAGCGCACCCGGGTGCGGCGAATGCGTGTGCCTGGTGCATGGAAAAACTCGGTGACCTGAAGGGTGCGGTGCAGTATCTCGCGCAAGGTTTGCGGCATGCGCCCGATGCGCATGAGTTACGCAGGCCGCTCGCCGAGTTGCTCGATCGCCTCGGGCGCGGCACAGAAGCCGAAGAGGTGCGCCAGGGTGGGTTGCCCGCTTCGATCGCGCCGGCGCATGTCTGAGCGGATTTTTCTGGCGGCCGTGAATAATTCCCCGACACTGCTTGCGGCTTCAGATGTTTCCAATCCCGGGATCTGCTGCGATGGATAGCGCCTCCGCCTCCGCGCTCGATGCCGCGTTGCGCACTGCTCGCAGCGCCGCCCATCAGGGCCGCGATGTCGAGGCGGAGAATGCTTTCGTCCGCGTCTTGACACTGGATCCCGCGCATGCAGAAGCCTTGCACTTTTGCGGGCTCAGGGCGCTCACTCGCGGCGATGCACAGAATGCGGTTCATCTGCTCGATCGCGCTTGCACGGTTGCGGGCGCGAATGCGGTGTTTCTGAAGAATCTCGGTCTCGCCCACATTGCCGCGTTGCGGCCGGATGAGGCGTGCGCGGTGCTCGAACGCGCGCTACAGATTGATCCGGAGTTCTTTGTCGCGCGGCTGTTCCTGGCCAGGGCGCTCGAAGGCATCGGCAATCGCCACGAGGCATTGAAACACTATTTCCGCGCGATCTTGGGAGCGCAGGCCAAAGGGCGTTGGCGCAACGACGAAACGACCGCACCGGGCTTGCGTGAAGACGTCAAACACGCCATGGGTTTTATCGAT
>JAYTQX010000103.1:0-15120 GCA_043746455.1 Pseudomonadota bacterium | reverse complement strand
ATACACATAAACGTATGTTCGAACCGATTCGATGCAGCGCGTTAAAATGAACCGCTCCTTTTTTACGCGTGTGCTCGTGCTTATCGCGGCATTGTGGCTACCGGTGCAGGCGACTGCAGCGGCCAGTTTCTCCCTTTGCCCGACCGCTGTTGGGGACGCCGCGAAGAATATGTCCGCGGACGGCGCGCAAAACGAATGCCAGCATATGCCAGCGAACAATTTCGGCAGTACGGCATGCAAGCTCTGCTTTTCCTGCAGTTTCTGTCCCGCTTCTTTCGTCGAAGATGTCCATTCCTCGCTCGCGCTCAAGCCGACCCCCGTGTTCGGTTTGCAGACGGCTTGGAGCCTGGTGACGTTTCTAACGACGCCTCCTGAGCACCCTCCTCACAGCTAGATCCTTTTGGTCTAGCAGTTTGCGTTGCAACGAGGGCTCCATAGCCCCGTTGGATTGGCTTCGATAGTCTGCCAAGTTTGCGCCACAGGCGCTCGGCAACCATCGCTACTCAACCAGACAGGAGGACATCATGCGCATCACTACACTTATTGCACTGCTTGCCCTAAGCGGCTACGCCGCGTTGGCGAGTGCCGCAAAGGAACCTGCCAACTCGCAGGCGAGTGATCACTCGATGATCGATAGAGGAGGGAAAGAAGTCGCCGCGCAGAAGGACACAGGCGTTGTCCGGACGCGTGGCGGGTCTTCGTCCTTCACCGTGTCGGACATTCTGGGTCGGGGGTAACAGCTGGATCGCCTCCCGTTCCAACATTTCAACAAGTAAGTCTTTTCCATTCGGAGAAAAATCATGAAAAAACTATTTTTAGTATCAATCGCTGGTCTTGCCCTAACCCTGTCGGCAGTGGCGTACGCCGCCACCCCAACGCAAACTGATCAGGCTTTGCGCGCGAGGCAGATGGAGGCGTGTTTCCAGGCGCACGCAGCGCTCATGGGAAAGCCAGCCGTTAGAAACCGCGTCAATTGCTGGATGGCGCATCGTCATCTGATGTAACGCTCATCACGTAAGGAGGTTCGTTATCCCGAGGCCACCTCACAACGAGGTGGCCTCGGGGCTACACCCAAGGGTAGTCGGCGGAACTTTTGCCCTCTCTAGCGTTCTGAAGTGGACGTGATGGCAGGGTGCTGCATCCATATTCCGTTCGAATACGTATTCGAACTGACAGGTTGGCTGGACCGACCTCAAAATGTGTTCTAGAATCGTTCTTCAATTTTCAAGGACTTGTGCCTGCACTATGCGTAGCGGGTTTCGTCATCGGTGTGTTGTGCTGTGCCGCGTTTTGCTCGGCGTGATGCTGTTCGGCCAGGTGATCAACGGTTCCCACGCTTGCGTGGCACCGGCACTCTCGCCGGCGATGGCATTCGCGCAATCGGGAGACGATGGTCATTGCAGCAACACCATCAATGCCAATAGCTGCCTTCAGCAATACACGGCGACCGACCAGAGCCCGAGCCATGCCGACGATTCCGTGTTGGCAACAGCCGATGTCGCGGTTCTGATCCTTCCCCGCGAGGTACCTGCCACGGTTTCACAAGCGGTATCGGCAGCTGTACCGCACCGCGCGACCGATCCTCCTCCGTCGATCCGCTTCTGTAGTTTCCAGATTTAACCTCCGCAAGCACTGAATCCGCCGCGTAAGCGGCCGTTCGTGTTTTCTTTGTGGAGGCATCATGAATTTATCAGCTTTCCCGGCGGCGTCCGCGGCCGCAGCCATCCCGTTCGCGCGGGTCAGGTCGTTTCGCACGTCGACTCGAGAACCCAGCGCGATGCGTGGAATTTTGCGTGGCATCGTTCTAGCCACCCTTGCAGGCACGCTCGTGCTTGAGGGTACGGTTTCTTCTGCCGAGGCGCCGCTCACGCTTGCGGAAGCGCAACGTCGCGCGGTCGAACGTTCCCGTCAGATCCCCGCGCAGAATGCGGCCATCGCCGCCTCGCGCGACATGGCGGTGGCGGCTGGACGGTTACCCGACCCCGTGCTCCGATTCGGTATCGACAACCTGCCGATCGATGGTCCCGATCAATTCAGTATCGGGCGCGATTTCATGACCATGCGCCGCATCGGCATCATGCAGGAATTCACCCGGTCCGAAAAACGCCAGTTGCGAGCGCAGCGCTTCGAGGGCGAAGCCGAGAAATCCGTCGCCGAAAAGACGGCAGCCATCGCGTCGATCCAGCGTGACACCGCGCTCGCCTGGCTCGATCGTTACTATGCCGAAGCTATGACGGTGGTCTATGCCGAACAAGCCGGGGAGGTCAAGCTCGAGATCGCGGCCGCCGAAAGCGCCTATCGCGCCGGGCGCGGCAATCAGGCCGACGTCTTCGCCGCGCATAGCACGTTGGCCGGACTCGATGACCGCATAAGCGAGTTCAACCGGCGCATCGGTACGACAAAGACCGGCCTGGCCCGCTGGATAGGTGAGGGCGCCGAGGCGCCCTTGGAGGGCAAGCCTGATATCGACGCGATTCGCCTCGATACCGGCGCGCTCGAAACCGAGCTCATCCATCACCCGCAGATGGCGATCCTCTCGAAGCAGGTAGACCTGGCTACGATCGATGCCAGGATTGCCCAAGCCGACAAGAAGGCGGACTGGACCGTCGAACTGGCTTACAGCCAGCGCGGTTCTTCTTTCTCGAATATGGTGTCGGTCGGCGTTTCGATTCCATTGCAGTGGGACCAGAAAAACCGTCAGGACCGGGAGCTCGCGGCCAAGCTGGCGATGGCCGATCAGGCCAGGGCCCAGCGCGACGACATGCTGCGGGCCCACGTCGCGGAAGTGCGCTCGATGATCCAGGAATGGCAGAACGGCCTTGAACGCACCGCACGCTATCAGAATCAACTGATCCCGCTCGCAAGGGAGCGTACCAAGGCAGCGCTCGGCGCTTACCTGGGCAACAAGGCAAGCCTCACCGATGTGCTGCTCGCGCGCCGCAACGAGATCGACACGCGCATGCAGGCGCTGCAATTGGAAATGGACACCGCGCGGTCCTGGGCACAGCTCAATTTCCTGTTTCCCGAGGAGGCCGACGGGAGTCATACCAACGTTACGCCCCGCGCGTCTGCAAAAAGGGAAGTGCAATGAAGACCAGGAATCTCATCATCACACTCGCTGCCACAGGTTTGCTCGCGGTGGCCGGATACGGCCTGTATTGGGCCGGCATGGACCGGGGTATGAAAATGGCCGAGCCGCCCGGCGGCGCCGTCTCTGCCAGCGAGAAATCGCAACCAGCCGGCCCCACCGATAAGAAAGTCCTTTACTGGCACGATCCCATGGTGCCGGGACAGAAGTTCGACAAGCCCGGCAAGTCGCCCTTCATGGATATGCAACTGGTCCCGGTCTACGCGGACGGCGAAGGTGACGAAGGCAAGGTCACGATCAGTTCGCGCGTCCAGCAAAACCTTGGCATGCGCACGGCCGAGGTCATCGAGGGTGCGTTGGCGCGCGCTGTCGAAGCCGTTGGAACCGTGGCGTACAACGAGCGCGACCTGGCGCTCGTCCAGGCGCGCAACAACGGTTTCGTGGAGAAGCTGTATGTGCGGGCACCGCTCGACCCAGTGCGAAAAGGCCAGCCCCTGGCCGAGCTGTATGTTCCGGATTGGGTTTCAGCGCAGGAGGAATACTTGTCCGCGCGCCGCATCGCCGGCACCGGGATGGAGGGCATTATGGAAGGCCTGGTCGATGGCGCTCGCCAGCGCATGCGTCTGGCCGGCATGACCGAAGACCAGATACGCCTATTCGAACCGACCGGCAAGGTGCACGCGCAATTTACCGTTCACGCGCCGATCAGTGGCGTCGTCGTGGAACTCGGCGCGCGCGAAGGCATGACCGTGATGGCCGGCGCAGCGCTGTTTCGCATCAACGGTCTCGATACCGTCTGGGTCAATGCGGAGGTCCGCGAAAGTCAGGCCAGCGAGGTGCGACCGGGCAATGCGGTGGAAGTGCGCACGCCGTCTCTGCCGGGCACCGTATTCAAAGGGCGTGTCAGTGCCATCCTGCCCGAGGTCAACCCGGCCACGCGCACGATAAAGGCGCGCATCGAGTTGGCCAACCCAGGCAGTCAGTTGAAGCCCGGCATGTTTGCCACGGTCAGCTTCGCGCAGCGCAATCCCACAAAAATGCTGCTCGTGCCCACCGAGGCCGTGATCCAGACCGGCAAGCGCAGCGTTGTTATCGTCGAGCAGGCGCCCGGCAAATTCGTCCCGGTGGATGTCGACATCGGCATGGAGGTCAACGGCCAGACCGAGATCCGCAAAGGACTGGAAGCGGGCCAGAGGGTGGCGGTTTCGGGCCAGTTCCTGATCGATTCCGAGTCGAGCCTGAAAGCCTCGACCCTGCGCATGGAGGAGTCCCCGGCAATGGCGGCCACTGAAGACAGTGGCACGACACACCGCGGACAGGGCAAGGTCGAGCAAATCGGCGAACGGGAGATCACGATCTCGCATGGCCCCATCGCGTCGCTGCAGTGGGGCGCCATGACCATGGGCTTTCGCATTCCCGGCACGGGCTTGCCGAAAAACATCTCGGTGGGCGATACCGTGGCCTTTGCGTTCCAGAAAGCCAAGGGCGGGCAGTTCGAGCTGACTTCTATCACGCCTCTCGCCTCTGCGCCTGCAGGTGGGCACGCTGCGCAGCCACCCACGAAACAAAAGACGCCCATGGCAACCGACGGGGCGATGAACAGTGACCCGAAGGGGATGAAGAAATGATCGCCGGTCTGATCCGCTGGTCGATCGCCAACCGCTTCATGGTGCTGCTTGCGACCCTGATGATCACGGCCTGGGGTATCTGGTCGCTGTCCAGAACGCCGCTCGATGCGATTCCCGACCTGTCGGACGTCCAGGTCATCATCCGCACCATGCTCCCCGGGCAGGCGCCCCAGATCGTCGAGAACCAGGTGACCTATCCGCTGGCCACCACCATGCTGTCGGTGCCGGGCGCGAAAACGGTGCGCGGCTACTCGATGTTCGGCGATTCGTTCGTCTACATCCTGTTCGATGACGGCACCGATCCCTACTGGGCGCGATCCCGGGTGCTCGAGTATCTGAACCAGGTGCAATCGCGGTTGCCGCCGCAGGCAAAGACCTCGCTCGGACCCGATGCGACCGGCGTAGGCTGGGTGTACGAATACGCGCTCATCGACCGGAGCGGCAAGATGGACCTGTCGCAGTTGCGCGCATTGCAAGACTGGTTTCTCAAGTACGAGTTGAAGACCGTGCCCAACGTCTCGGAAGTGGCAAGCGTGGGGGGCATGGTACGGCAGTACCAGATCGTGCTCGACCCGGACAAGCTGCGTGCCTACAACATCACGCATGGCAAGGTGCTCGACGCCGTGCAAAAGGCCAACCAGGAGACCGGCGGATCGGTGCTGGAACTGGGAGAGGCCGAGTACATGGTGCGCGCCTCCGGTTATCTGGAGTCGCTCGACGATTTCCGCAAGATTCCGCTGACGACGACGGATGCCGGCGTGTCGGTGCGCCTCGGCGACGTGGCGCGCATCCAGGTCGGGCCGGAAATGCGGCGCGGGATTGCGGAACTCAACGGCGAAGGCGAAGTGGCGGGCGGCGTGATCATCATGCGCTCGGGCAAGAACGCGCTGGAGACGATCGACGCCGTCAAGGCGAAGCTGGAAAAGCTCAAGCCGAGCCTGCCGCCCGGTGTGGAGATCGTTCCCACCTACGACCGTTCCAGCCTCATCAACCGCGCCGTCACGAACCTCGAGCACAAGCTCATCGAGGAGTTCATCGTCGTCGCGCTGGTGTGCATGGTGTTCCTGTTTCACCTGCGCTCGGCCTTCGTGGCGATCGTCTCACTGCCCCTGGGCGTGCTGATGGCCTTCATCGTGATGTACTACCAGGGCGTGAACGCCAACATCATGTCACTGGGCGGCATCGCCATCGCCATCGGCGCGATGGTGGATGCGGCGGTGGTGATGATCGAAAACGCGCACAAGCACATCGAGGCGTGGCACCACGCGCATCCGGGCGAGCGGCTTGGCGGCGAGGAGCAGTGGCGCGTGATCGGCGATGCAGCCGCCCAGGTGGGTCCGGCGCTGTTCACCTCGCTCCTGATCATTACGTTCTCCTTCATTCCGGTGTTCACGCTGGAAGCGCAAGAGGGTCGGCTGTTCTCGCCGCTGGCCTTCACCAAGACCTACGCGATGGCTGCCGCCGCGGCGCTGGCGGTCACGCTGATTCCGGTGCTTATGGGCTATCTCATCCGCGGCAAGATTCCCGACGAAAGGAAAAACCCGCTCAACCGCGGACTCATCGCGACTTATCGGCCGGTGCTCGAAAAAGTGCTGGCCTTTCCCAAGACCACGCTCGCCGTGGCGCTGCTCATTCTGCTGGCAACCGCCTATCCTGCCACGCGCATCGGCGGCGAGTTCATGCCGCCGCTCGATGAAGGCGATCTGCTTTATATGCCTTCCTCCCTGCCCGGCATCTCCGCCGGCAAGGCGTCGGAACTGCTGCAACAGACCGACCGGATGATCAAGACCGTGCCGGAAGTAGCCAGTGTGTTCGGCAAGGCCGGACGCGCCGAGACCGCGACCGACCCGGCACCGCTCGAGATGTTCGAGACCACGATCCAGTTCAAGCCGCGAGAGCAGTGGCGCGTTGGCATGACCCAGGACAAGCTGGTCGAGGAACTGGACCGCATCGTCAAGGTGCCGGGACTGTCGAATATCTGGGTTCCGCCGATCCGAAACCGCATCGACATGCTCGCGACCGGCATCAAAAGCCCGGTAGGCGTGAAGGTGGCGGGAATGAATCTGGCGGAAGTCGATCGCATCGCGGCGGAAATCGAGCGCGTGGTGAAACAGGTGCCGGGTGTCACCTCTGCGTTCGCCGAGCGTCTTTCCGGCGGACGTTACATCGACGTGAAGATCGACCGTGACCGGGCAGCGCGTTATGGACTGAATATCGCCGACGTGCAGGGCATTGTCGCGGCAGCGATCGGCGGCGACAACGTTGGCGAGACGGTCGAGGGACTGCAACGCTTCCCGATCAATGTGCGCTATCCGCGCGAAATCCGCGACTCCGTCGAAAAGATCCGCGACCTCCCGGTGCTCACCGAGCGCGGTGCGCAAATCCGGCTCGGCGATGTCGCGGCAATCCGCATCAGCGAAGGCCCGCCGATGCTCAAGAGCGAGAACGCCCGCCTCTCGGGCTGGGTCTACATCGATCTGCATGGGCGCGATCTGAGTTCCGCGGTCCGCGATATGCAACAAGCAGTGGCCAAAGAGGTGAAGCTCCCAGCGGGCTACTCCCTTTCCTGGTCGGGCCAGTTCGAATTCCTGGAGCGGGCCACGGCGAAGCTCAAGATCGTGGTACCGGCAACGCTGGTAATCATCTTTGTGCTGCTTTATCTCACGTTCCGCAGTTTCATCGAGGCGCTGCTGATCATGGCCACACTGCCCTTCGCGCTGGTGGGCGGCTTCTGGCTGATCTTCCTGCTCGGCTACAACATGTCGATCGCCTCCGCGGTCGGGTTTATCGCGCTCGGCGGCGTCGCCGCGGAAATCGGCGTGGTCATGCTGATTTACGTGAACCAGGCGGTGGCCGCCCGCGCAGCAGGAGGACAACTCAACAATGTGCGCGACCTTACGCAGGCGATCATCGAGGGAGCGGCACTGAGAGTCCGGCCGATCGCCATGACGGTCGCCGTGATTATTGCGGGTTTGTTGCCAGTCATGTGGGGCAGCGGTACGGGCTCGGAGGTGATGCGGCGCATCGCCGCACCGATGGTCGGCGGCATGATCACGGCGCCGTTATTGTCGATGTTGCTGATTCCCACGGCCTTTCGGCAGCTGGCCCGACGGCGTATTCGCATGAGGATAGCCGTCGAGCGGCAATCACTAGCCACTCAATAAGAGAGCACATGAAACTTCCAACGTTATATCCGACGCTCGAACCGACACGCCGTCGATTCGTGCAGGGGCTCGTCATGGGCGGAGCGGCGGCGAGTCTCGGCTTGCTCCGGTCCTCCCAAGCATGGGCGATCTATGACACACGCTCGGCGGCAGGCAGCGCCAAGCACCCGCACGTGCTCAGCGGCACGGACTTCGCGCTCGACATTGCCGAGTCGCCCGTCAATTTCACCGGCGCCGCGCGGTGGGCCACGACGGTCAACGGCTCCGTGCCCGGCCCGATCTTGCATTGGAAAGAAGGCACCACGGTGTCGCTGCGCGTCACGAATCGGCTTCGCGTTGCGACCTCGATCCACTGGCACGGCATCCTGCTGCCGTTCCGGATGGATGGCGTGCCCGGCATCAGCTTCGCAGGAATCGCTCCGGGCGAGACTTTTGTATATCGCTTCCCGGTCCGCCAGAGCGGCACCTACTGGTATCACTCGCACTCGGGCTTCCAGGAACAGACCGGTCTGTACGGACCGCTCGTCGTCGAACCCGCCGGCGTGCAACGTAATCCGAGCGATCGCGACTACGTCGTCATGCTGAATGATTGGAGCGACAGTTCGCCGACCGATATCCTCGCGACCCTGAAGAGACAAAGCGATTACTACAACTTCGACGAGCCAACCACGCCGGAATTTCTCCGCGATGTGAGCCGGAGCGGCCTGCAGAAGGCCATCGCCAAACGTAAGCTGTGGAACGAGATGCGCATGAGTCCCACGGATCTCAGCGACGTGTCCGGCTACACCTATACCTATCTGATGAACGGCACGACGCCGGCCGGCAATTGGACGGGGCTGTTCCGCCCGGGCGAGAAGGTGCGTCTGCGTTTCATCAACGGCTCATCGATGACTTACTTCGATGTCCGGATCCCCGGTTTGAAGCTGACGGTGATCGCCGCTGACGGCCAGGATGTGGAGCCGGTGCCGGTCGACGAGTTTCGCATCGGCGTCGCCGAGGTGTACGACGTGCTGGTCGAGCCGCGGCTGGATCGCGCCTACACGGTATTTGCCCAGTCGATCGACCGCACCGGGTACGCGCGCGGCACGCTCGCGCCGCGGCAGGGCATGCAGGCGGAGGTTCCCGCGCTCGATGCGCGTGTGCCGCTCGCCATGGTCGACATGATGGGTGCGATGGCCATGAGCGGCACGACCGGCATGAATGCGGCGGGGATGAACATGAGCGGCATGGCTGGCGAGTCTGCGCACAGCGCACCCACCGTGCATCACGCGCGCACCGAATATGGCCCCGGCGTCGATATGCGGGTCGACATGCCGCGCACCAATCTCGATGATCCGGGTGTCGGCCTGCGCGACAACGGCCGCCGCGTCCTCACGTATGCCGATCTGCACACCATCGGCGGACCGATCGACCCGCGCGAACCCGGACGCGAGATCGAACTGCACCTGACCGGCAACATGCAGCGTTACATGTGGTCTTTCGACGGCCTCAAGTTCTCCAATGCCAAACCGATCCATTTCCGCAGCGGCGAGCGGCTGCGCATCGTGCTGGTCAACGACACGATGATGTTGCATCCGATCCACCTGCATGGGATGTGGAGCGAGCTTGCGAGTCCCGATCAGCGGTTTCTGGTGCGCAAACACACGATCAGCGTGCAGCCGGCCCAGCGCATCACATATGCGGTCAGCGCCGACGCGCTGGGGCGCTGGGCGTATCACTGCCACATGCTTTATCACATGGAAGCGGGCATGTTCCGCGAGGTCGTGGTGTCATGATCCGGCGTCCTACGAGCTTGTCTGGAACGCTTTTGCCGGCGCTACTGCTGATGGCGGCGGCGCAGAGCGTGCCGGCAGCCGAAAACAGTGCGCCGGCGACGGACACGGCGTCGATGCCGAACATGGGCGCGATGCAGGGCGGCAGCGCACCTGCCGACGCACGCAGTGCCGATTATTCCGACGGTATCGGCTTCGGCGCGATGCCTGGCATGGACATGGCCGACAATGCGCCTCTCGGTATGCTGCTGATCGACCAGCTCGAGGCGCGTAACGGTAAGAATGGCAATGGCCAGAGCTGGGAAGCGGAGGGTTGGTACGGCAACGACAGCGACAAGCTGTGGGTGCGCACGGAGGGTAATCGCAGCGGTAAACGCGTCGAAGACGCCGACCTCGAAGCGTTCTGGAATCACGGTATCGCCGCTTACTGGGGCACGCAGCTCGGCGTACGCCGCGATCTGGGCCAGGGCCCCGGCCGCGATTGGGCCGCATTCGGCGTCGAGGGCATCGCGCCGTATTGGTTCGATGTGCAAGCCACCGGCTACGTTGGTCCATCCGGCCGTACCGCGCTGCGCGCGCGCGCCGAGTACGACGCGTTGTTCACGCAGCGGCTGATCCTGCAGCCGGAATTCGAGGTGAATCTGTACGGCAAAGCCGATCCCGCACGGCGCATCGGCAGCGGTGTAGCCGCTGCGCAGCTGGGCTTGCGTCTGCGCTACGAGATCCGGCGCCAGTTCGCACCGTATGTCGGCGTCGTCTGGACGCGCCGCTACGGGGCCACCGCCGCTATCGCGAGGAGCGATCATCAAGCGGTACTCGATCGGCAATGGCTCGCCGGCTTGCACGTCTGGTTCTGAGCGAACCCAAGCTACGGCGCCGGCTCCGCGATATTGATGCCCAGCCACGCGCCGGCGCTGAGCAGCGCACATCCGGTACCGATCAAAAACGCGGCGTGCCACTGCTGATGGCCCGATAGATAGGCGACGATCGGGATGCCGATGATACCGCCGAGATTGCCGCCGGTGTTCAAGAAGCCGCAGACGGTCATCGAGTCGCCGCCGCCCACCATCATCGCAGCGCCCCAAAACGCACCTTCGGTCATTTCGACACCGCCGAAGCAGGCCGCAAGAACCGCCACCGCGAGATACGCGTTCGCGCAATTGACCGCGACCAACAGCAGGACGCCCGCCATGGGCAACGCGATCAGCGGTACGAGCCGAAATCCAGAGCGCGGGCCGTAGCGAGCGCAGGCCAATTGCGTCAACACGCCGCCCAAACCGGCGCCGAGCGCCGCGGCGAGCGGCGGCGCGCTCGCGAGCCAACCGCTCTGCAGCACCGAAAAATGCCGCTCCTGGATCAGGTACAGAAACACCCAGTTGGCGAGCAGGTAGAACGCGTAGTTCATGCACAGGTAGCTCGCGAACAGCAGCAGCACGTTGCGGTCGCGCAGCAGACGCCGCAATTGACTCGCATCGATCGACGCGTCGACTGGTGGCGCAGCGTAATCGCCGATTTCCGCCAGTTCTCCCGTCGTCACCGCCGGATGCTCGCTCGGCCGATTGCGTGCATACCGGCCCCACGCGGCGATCAACGCGAATGCCGGCAACGTCGTCCAGAACAACGCCCGCTGCCAACCAAACCGATGCATCAGCGACGCGATCAACGGCGGCGTCATCGCCGCGCCGAGTTGCAGACCCATGGTTTGCAAACCCTGCACGAAGGCCCAGCGGCGCGGCGGGAACCAGCATTCGAAGACGCCTGCCGACACCGGAAAAATCGCGGCTTGCGCGACCCCGAGCAGCAACTGAACCGCCAGCAATTCCACAAACAAGGTCCGCCCGTCGAGCAGTGTCGGACTCAGCGACGTCGCCAGCATCGCGCCACAGGCGGTGAGCCCGATGATCACGAACGTACGCCTGGCGCCGACGCGTTGCCCGAAGATGCCGCCCGGCACTTGAAACAGCGCGTAGCCAATGACGAAGGCTTGCTCGAGCCAGCCGATCTGCAGCTGACTCAATCCCAGTTCCGGCATCATCCGTTCGGCCGCGACCGTAATGCTCCTCTGTTGCATATAGGCGAGCAAGCCGAAGCCGAACAGAAAAGCGAACATGCGCCAGCGGATGCGGATTGCCGGCGGGTACCCCGTGGATTTCAACGCGCACCCTCGCCGGCACGCGCGTCCGCCGCGCTGACCGAGCACGTTCGTGCGTTCGCGGTCATTGCGTGATGTGCCGCCGGTCGAATGCGCCGGGTTCACGTGCGTCGGCGCCGTAGAAGGTCTCGGCGGCATGGCTGCGGATGAACTCCGCGGCCAATTCTTGCACAGGGCGCGTCAAAGGCATCTTGGCATCCGCTTGAAACGGCACGACCTTGCGAAACGCGGTCCAGACGGCCGTCGGCACTAATCCGAAGCTGCGCGACGGGTCCTGCAATTTGCGCAGATCCAACCAATAAGTCCCCATCAACAAGTCCTCGGCCAGCAAATCGACCGTATCGGCGACGGCGCGCCGTGCGCGCCGTACCTTCAGCCGCGTTTGCGCCTGCAAGTCGTCCACGGTTTGGGTCAGCGCATTGCCTTCCGGGGTCACGGGATTGATCAGACCGTCGATCTCCTGCATCAGCGCAGCCGAGCGGCTGTCGCTGCCCTGCGCGGTGCCGAAATGACCGGGTTCGCCGGAAACTATCGTGGGCACAGCGATTCCCGTGAAGCGCGAATTCGTGAAGCGGATGGTCCGCTGCGAGACGGCCGCGTCCATGTTCGCCAGTGCGATCGTGAAGGCCTCGATCTCGTTCGAAATGGGGTAAGGATCCCAGCCGGCGGTCGAAAAAATGAAACCGTGCTCGCCGTGGCTCAAAGCTCCGCCCTTGACGTAGAACTGTTGTAGTTGCGGAGTCGAGAGTTCCCACGAATCGCTCGCCTTCGAACCGACGAGCACCGCCGGATTATGATCCGAGGAATTCATTTGAATCAATAGATCGTCGCGCAGTTGCGCCCAGGCTTGCCACGCCGAACCTTGGCGGATCGACGAGGCGCGCAGGCTTTCCGGACCCTGGATGATCCGTTGCTCGTCCTTCTGCAACAGATAGCTGCCGCGCATCATGTCGAGCACCCGCGCCGCAGCCCAATTCAGCCATTTGAACGGCCGATTTTGCCGCACCGGCAGCGCGAGCGGCGAGATGCTGCTGTTCATGCCGTTCAAATCGATCGCATAGAGCATATCGGCCCACAACAGTGCGTTGCGCGCATCGTAGATCATCAGCGCCGCTTGGCCGGTCGCATACGCGTTCGTGTGCTCTAGCACGCTGTCATCGGCGCCGAACGGCGCCAGCGGCGCAAGACCCACGCGCTTCAGCGCCTCCGCGGCCGGCATGCGCACACCCTGGTAGTAGGCCTCGCCGGCGCCGACCATCGTCGCCGCGACGTTCGCGAACGACCCCACAACGCCTTCCCCGACGGTGCCGCGCGCTTGCACGACCGGCGTGATGCGGTCGTTGATCAAATCCAGCAGTCGCTGCGTGAGCTGCGGACTCGCCGCTTCGAACGTCATCGTGTTCGCACGCGCCACCAGCATCGCGCGCACGATCTCCTCGTCGCCGATCTCCGCACCCACGCCGTCGAGCGCACCGCGCCGGAAAATTGCCAGTTGCCGCGCCTGCAAAAAACTTCTGTTCTGCGCAGACGTCGGGGCGCCGGTGAAAATCTCGCTGTGCCGCCCGGCTTCCGCACCGCGATTGAACCAGCACACCGGCACACCCTCGGCGGCCGCTTCCAGCAGCAAACCGTACGCATCGGCGGATCGTTGCCGCGCCTCGGGCGACAACGCGACCTTCGCGCCGTGGCGAGCGACATCGACGAGCTCGCCGATCGTCAGGCGATGGCCGTCCAACACGACGGTCCGATCGGCCATCGTCGGCGTGATCGAATGATAGGCGGGCGCGGCGCCGACGCGCACTAGCGGAATCGTGGACATAACGAACGCGACCAGCGCGAGGTTTACGCGAAGCCGTTTACTCGGATGCATCGGCATGCGGACTCCTCGAAGCGCTGAAATGCCGGAAACGACAGTCTATACGGACTCCGCCGCCAATGCGCCGAGCGCGGCCTGCAGCGGTCCGAGCCAGGGTTCGTAATGGCGCCACTGATCGAGGCCTTCCCTGAAGATCGGCCGGCGCACTTGCTCGGAGCTCGCGGTGCGCACGCTGCGTTCGGTTTTGTAGAACTCGACACACCGGGATTCGAATTCCAACCCGCAAAAAGCGAGGATGCGCCGCACGTTGCCCTCCAGATCCTCGACGACCTCCTCGTGCTGCACGCGCAGGATCTTACCGGGCAGCACGCGGTCCCAATGCTCCATCAGCGCCAGGTAGCAACGGTAATATCGGCCGATGTCCTCCAGGTCGTAGGTGAATTCCTGTCCCGACGCGAACAGCTGTTTGAAGTTGCTGAAACAGCAGGCCATCGGCTCGCGGCGCGCATCGATGATCCGCGCATTCGGCAAGATCAAGTGGATCAAACCAATGTGGCGAAAATTATTCGGCATCTTGTCGATGAAGTACGGTTTGCCGGTGCGGTAAACACGGGTGTCCGCGAGGAACTTTTCGCCGAACTTCCTCAATTTATCGGCGCTCAGTTCCGCGAGAATAGCCGGATAGCGTGGCTTCGAGTCCCTTTGTTCCCTGCCCGCGAGCAACTGCACCAGCTGCGGGATCTCCGCGAGTTCCGCGGTGCCCTCAACCAACGAGTGCGACGCGAGAATCTGCTCCACAAGCGTCGAGCCTGCGCGCGGTAAACCGACGATGAAGATGGGCGCCGCGCTAGCGCAGCCGGAGCCGGCTCGAGCCGCGATGAACTGCGGCGTGCAGACCGTCTCCTGCAAGCGCAGGCTCCGCTCCAACGCACCCGCCGAGTATAAGCATTCGCTTTTCTTCAATGCATTGCCGCGTTCGTAGTACCGGAACGACTCGGCGTATTCGCCGCGATCCTCGAGCGCCTTGCCGAGCGCGAAACACAGGTGATACCGGTCGACCATGCCGACCATATCGCGCGCCTCCTCGGCGCGCAGATGTGCGACTTCATCGTCTGCGAAGCGATAGGTCTTCAGATTCGCCAGACTCCAATAGGCGTCGCCGAAGCTCGGTTGGGCGGCCGCCGCGGCCTTATACGCTTCGATCGCCGCGGTTTGCCTGCCGAGCGTCTTTTCGGCGTGCGCAATCGACAGATACAGATCCGCCTTCGAAGGGGCCTGATCGAGCAATTCGCGGTAGATCTTCACGGCTTCTTCTTGTTGGCCGAGCCCGACGCACGCATTCGCGTAAACGATCCGAAAGGCGCGGTTGTTCGCCTCGATCCGTAAAAGCTGCTTGGCCTGCGCCAGCGCATTCGCATGTTTGTGCCGCTGCAACAAGACGAGCGCGTAGTCGTAGCGCGCGGCCACGTAGTCCGGCGCGAACACCAATACGCTTTCCAG
>JAYTQX010000102.1:0-2930 GCA_043746455.1 Pseudomonadota bacterium | reverse complement strand
GCCCTGCGCGGCACCTTCGTGATCAATCCCGAAGGCCAGATCAAGCTGTGCGAGATCCACGACAACGGCATCGGCCGCGACGCCAGCGAGCTGCTGCGCAAGGTCAAGGCCGCGCAGTATGTGGCCTCGCATCCGAGCGAAGTGTGTCCGGCGAAGTGGACCGAAGGCGACGCGACGCTGAAGCCGTCGCTCGATCTGGTCGGCAAGATTTAGTCCGCGCTCCGCCGCTTGCGCGAGCAGGAAGCTCAAATCGGCTTCAGGAACAGGCCGATGGTCAGCGCGACGCCGATACAGACGATAGCGATGCGCAAGGCTTTTTCATTGACCCTTTGCAGCGCCCAGGTGCCGAGCAGGCCGCCGACGATCGCGCCCGCACCCAGTACGCAGGCCTGATACCAGTGTACTTGTGGAGAAGTCAAAAAAAGCGCAACCGCCGAGGCATTCATCACGCCGGCGAGGACATTCTTCGTAGCCCCCGCCGCGCGCGTGGGCAGACCGGCCATGGTCAAGGCGGCCATCATCAAGATGCCAATGCCCCCGCCGAAATAGCCGCCGTAAATCGCAATCAGAAATTGCGCCACTGCCGCACTGCGCGGTCCGATATGACCTGCGCTCTCGTCGGGTTTGCGCAAGAAGCTGCCCCAGGCGAAGACGGCCGTGGCGAAGAGCACCAGCCATGGCACCAGACGGGCAAAAACGCTCGATGGCGTGTTGAGCAGCAGCAATCCGCCTAATGCGCCGCCGAAAATGCTGATCGCGAACAATGCCCGGAACGGCAACTTGCCAACCCCCGAAACGAGGCTGCGCCCGGAAAGACCGGCCGTCACCTGGCCCGGAAACAGCGCGACCGTCGACGTGATATTCGCCGCCAACGGCGACATGCCGGACACGATCAGGGCCGGCAACGTGATGAACGAGCCACCCCCGGCCAGGGAATTTTGCAGGCCGGCCCAAAGACCGGCGATCAGAACCAAGGCGATAAGCATGTAGAAGTCCAGGAAGAACACCGAATCAGGCGCGTGGTTTTCTTGCGCGGTGCCGGAGCCGGCGTCCCGGTAGCATACCGTTACGCTTCCGCCTCTGGAAAATGCACCCGTTGCCCTGTTACCGCACTAGGCAGCAACGATTTTCACAATTGATAGAGCCCGCATATCCGATAGATAATACAGATCGAATTTCGAATCGGAATAATATCCATGAATCTGCGCGATCTGCGTTACTTCGTCGCCCTCGCCGAACACAGGCATTTCGGTCGCGCAGCGCAGGCTAGTTTCGTCAGCCAGCCGACTTTGTCGACGCAGATCAAGAAACTCGAAGACGAACTCGGCGTCGCCTTGGTCGAGCGCACGCCGCGCAAGGTGCTGCTCACCGAGGTCGGCAAAGAAATCCTGCAGCGCGCGCGCGACGTGCTGACCGAGGTCGATCAGATCAGGGCGATCGCACGGCGCACGATCGATCCCGAATCGGGCACCCTGCGCCTGGGTATTTTTCCGACGCTCGGACCATATCTGCTGCCGCATGTGGTGCCGCAGATCCGCGCGCGCTTCCCGCGTCTGGAACTGCTCTTGGTCGAGGAAAAAACCGAAACTCTGCTGCGCCAGTTGCGCGAAGGCCGCCTTGACACCACCGTGCTTGCCCTGCCGATCCACGACGATCAGTTGCACGCGGAATTCCTGTTCGAGGAGCCCTTTCTGCTTGCGGTGCCCGAGCACCACGCGCTGGCGCGGCGCAAGACGCTCAAGCTCGCCGACCTGTCCGACCAAAGCCTGCTGCTGCTCGAAGACGGCCACTGCCTGCGCGATCAGGCGCTCGAAGTCTGCGCGTTGTCGGGCGCCAGCGAGAGATCCGGTTTCCGCGCGTCCAGTCTGGAAACCCTGCGCCACATGGTCGCGGCGAACGTCGGCGTGACGCTATTGCCGACGCTGTCGGTCAAACCACCGGTAGCGCGCTCGGAGAATATCCATCTGATGCAATTCCGCGGCGACGCACCGAGCCGGCGCATCGCGATGCTCTGGCGCAAGAGCTCGGCGCTCGCGCCATTCCTGAAAAAATTCTGCGGAATATTCCGCGAATTGCCGCACGCGCTGCTGGATCCGCACATTCCCGCGAATATCGATGCGGCTGACTCCCGTGCGAGAGTACGCTAGCCTTGCGAACGCGCATTTTGACCCCGTGCCGCAGGGCCGATGCGAGCCGGCATGAAATCTTCCACGAATTTCGACAGGCCCTGGAATTACTGCACCGACGAAATAGATTGCCGACCGTTGCGTTCGTGACGCAAGGGCGTAATAGTCGTTGCCTATCGGATTCATCGCAACAATCAATTTCATCCTGACACGCGACTGCGCTAGGCTCTTGTGGTCCGCAGCGAACGCTGCGTCCGCCACGCCCTAGAGGAGAAAAGTCCATGTCTGATAACCAATGCCCGATGCATCACACCGGTGGCGGGGTCACGTCCAACCGTGACTGGTGGCCCAGCCAGCTGAACCTGAAGATCCTGCACCAGCATTCCTCACTGTCCAATCCGCTGGGCAACGGCTTCAACTACGCCGAAGCGTTCAAGGGCCTCGACCTGAAAGCCGTAAGGAAGGACCTGCTGGCGCTGATGACCGACTCACAGGCCTGGTGGCCGGCGGACTTCGGCCATTACGGACCTTTGTTCATTCGCATGGCGTGGCACGGCGCCGGCACGTACCGCATCGGCGACGGTCGCGGCGGTGCCGGATCCGGCCAGCAGCGCTTTGCTCCCCTCAACAGTTGGCCGGACAACGTCAACCTCGACAAGGCGCGCAGGCTGCTTTGGCCGATCAAGCAGAAGTACGGAAACAAGATTTCCTGGGCGGATCTGATGATCCTCACCGGCAACGTCGCTCTGGAATCGATGGGATTCAAGACTTTCGGTTTCGGTGGCGGGCGTGCTGACGTCTGGG
>JAYTQX010000101.1:0-13308 GCA_043746455.1 Pseudomonadota bacterium | reverse complement strand
GCGCTTCGAGCGCATTTGCCGCGTCCTCGAAGAAGTCTCTAACGGTTCGCGTTGATCCTGGACAGCAGACGGCGATTGAGCGCGCGTTGTTGATCCTGCCAACTGAGCAGATCGGATTGCGCTATGGGTTTCTGTCCATCGGCTTTGCTGAGCCAGCGCTTCCAGCGCGTGCGGTACTCGTAGACGGAAACCTCGCCGGTGATATCGCTGCCGACAAGGCGACCGGCAAGCGCATCGATAACCGTGTTCAAGTCGGCCTCGTGCAAACGGCCTTGATCCCAATTGGTACGTGCGACGCCGACATCGAGCACGTCCTTGTCGATCGACAGGTAGGTCGGTTGCGGCGATTGCGCCAGCACCTCGACAAACCGATCGATCAATTGTGCAGACGAAGGAAACACCTTGAACGCGTCCGCCAGCCCAAATCGTGCGGCCCAGCGAATATCGACATCCATGCACCAGTTGGTGAGCTTCCCCGCGCGCAGCGGCACAAGATAGTTTTCCCACGCGTGCAACGCGCTGACATCCGACGATGTAATACCGAGTACATGCACGTGGCTGACGAAGGGCAGGGCTGCGACACGGCGTACCCACGAGCCGCAGTGAATGCCGAACGGAAAGCGCATATTGTCCGGGTGATTGTCGAAAACAACGACCTGGAATGATCGGTCCGATGCGCGAGTGCCCACTCGGCGTACCAGCGGATACGTCAGGTGATGAAAATCGCCGCTGCCGGTGAGCACCGTGTCGTAGTCATCGGGCAGTGTCGCATCGAGCTTGCGCGCCAATGTGTCCAATCGCCGCATCGAGCAGCCGAAACGGATTTCCTCCTGCCAATCGGCGAGGTCGACGGTGATCGCATCGGGCAACTCGCCGACGGATCGATCGAAATCAAGGACGATGGTGCGATGGCGCATTGGTGTTTGCTTCCTGCCGTGCGCGATCGCGTTCGAACCGCGGGGCGAAAAACCGCACGACGGCCCGCAGGAAGCGGTTGCGTACGTATACGGCGTGGCGCGTAAAGGTGAATTTCGCACCGAGGTACGCTTTGATCTCCGGATCGGTCCAGCCGGCGATATAGTGCCGCAACCCCCGCGCCCGCGCGTATTCTAGGTTGTGCATCCAGCTGACGAAGTACAGGCTCTGTTCTCGCGCTTGCGGATAGGCGAAACCGACGTATTTGTCCACGAGGTTGCCGCGTGTCACGTAGCACAGATTGAAGCCGATCATGCGGCCTTCATGGCGGTAGATGAAAACGATACCGCCGCTTGTACCGTCCCGCAGTACCGCGTCGAAAAAAGCAGGTGACAGCAAATCGAATTGCAGTTCGCTTTGATTGTATACATTGAGATAAAGCGCATAAAATTCTGCGCGCACCGCGGCATCGGCAAATCGCGCGTCGCCTATAGGCACTGTCTCGAGATGAAGCGCCGCTGCGGCGCGCAGCTTGCGGCGGATGTCCTTGCGGCGTCCGGCAGACAGCCGTGCCAGGTAGTCGTCGGTCGAGTTGAAATCGATCGGTACATAAGCCAACGCCTGACCTTCAAGCATCAGGAAACCCGCGTGCGCGCAAGCTGCGGCAACCCTTTGTGTGTACGCGTTGGCCGTTGCGTCGAGGAGCGGTGACTCATGAGGCATGTCCTTGACGATCAGGAAAGGGTAACACCCTGAATAGTCCACCATGAGTTGATCTACCAGCGTGTCCGCCGTGATGGCTGTGGACTCATGGGCTGGCGGGAAAAGCGCATATTCGGAAACCGTAGTGCCAACAAAGCAAGTGAGCGGGTTGAGCAGCCTGCGCCACCAGCGATACAACGGCAGCGATGTAAACACCCGTTTGGTCCGCGGGTCTGCGGTCGTGAGCAGATTAAAGCGGGTCGCAAAAATGGGCACATCCTGGCGCGAGACCGCAGTGTAAAATCCGTTAGGCGGGTGGGCGAGAAAATGCGCAATCAAGCCGCCCGGCTCAAGCAGGTTTGTATAGTGCCTTTCCGGACGATCGCCGGAATCAATGGCTAATGAATTGCACTCGGGGCTTGCCCATTGGAATGCGGGACTCAACCAGGAGTCTCGGCCCGGAACTGGCCGCCTTGTGGCGTTCTCTGCAGTGCGGCGGCGATTGGCGCTTCCACAATCGCCACTGCGAGGGCCGACTGCGCTACTTTTTCTTCTTCGCTTCGACATGATCGGCTCAATGTTTCTTTCCGAGCTTTGCCGCCGCGACGTATTGGGCGACGCCTTTGCGCAGCGCGGCGGCGTCTTCGCCCTTGCGCAGGCCGCGCCTGGTCAATGCTTTCTGCATGCGTTCGATCAGCTCGAAATCGTGCTCGTCGCGATACGGCTTGAGATCCAGATCCTCAGGCACCTTCTTCAGGCGCTCGTCGCCGATTTCCTTGACGTATTTCTGCATGAAGCGATCGTAATCGCGCCAGAGAATGCCATCGGCGCGCACGGCAGCCTCTTCGGCGCGCGTCGCGATCTGGTGCGCGTGCAGATAGTGCAGGCCGAGCTGGTCGATCAGGGTTTTCTCCACTTCCTCGTGCATGATCAGATAGCGATCGACTTCGACCTTGCGGCCTTTGTAGGTCATCGTGCGCGGCAGATGGCGATCGATATAGATCGTCTCGCCGTCCTGGCTGTAGCCGGCGAGGTAGGGAACGTCATGCGTGCGGTCGAGCTTTTTTACCCGCCGCAGAATTGCGTCGAGCGCACGGTCGAGCATCAGGCTCGAAACGTACCAGTCGGGAATGCGCAGCTTCTTGTGCGCGGCCTGCGGGTGACAACCTTGTGCGGGCATGGGCAGCTCCTGTGCTGGATGGTGGTCGTTCGGCCGTGCCGTGTGCGATCTTGTGGATCAGCCGGACCGGTCGCATAGTACACGCGCGTTTGTTATCCCATTCTGATTTCCGCAGCGGGCAACGCCACAGGTCATGAGCGCGACACCCAATCGCCGCAAAGGTATTTCCGTTCGACTCGGCGGAACCGATGTGACCAAGGTCGGCGTCAGTCGCTTCAACCGGCACGACGCGTTTCATCTGATCATGTCGCTGAGCTGGCCCCAGTTCTTCGCCGGCGCCATCCTCGTTTACCTGTGGGTAAACGTCATGTTCGCGACGGCCTATTATCTGGGCGATCACGCGATCAACAATGCGCGGCCAGGCGTGTTCTCGGACTATTTCTTCTTCAGCGTCGAAACACTGGCGACGGTGGGTTACGGGCAGATGAGCCCGGCGACGTTCTACGGCCATGTCGTCGCGACGATGGAAATCATCTCCGGCATGCTCAGCCTGGCGGTGATCACCAGTCTGGTCTTCGCCCGTTTCTCAAAACCCACGGCGCGCATCCTGTTCAGCCGTGTTGCGGTGATTACGCCCTATGACAGTGTCCCTACCTTGATGCTGCGCGTCGCCAATCAGCGCCACAGTTATATTCTGGAAGCTGCGGCTTCGGTCATGCTCACGCGCGATGTGGAAACCGTGGACGGTCACTCGATGCGGCGGTTCTACGATCTCAAGCTCGAACGCAGTCGCTCGCCGCTGTTTGCGTTGAGCTGGACGATCATGCACAAGATCGACGAAACGAGTCCGCTCTATGGCTTGACGGCAGCGGATGTGGAGAGCGGCGATATGCGCATTGCCGTCACCCTGTCCGGCGTTGACGAAACTTTCGCTGGCGGTATCACCGCCCGCTATGGCTACGCGCACGAGGACATCGCGTTCGATCGCCGTTTTGTCGACATTTTTGCCGAAGGCGAGCACCCGCGGCATCTGTATATTTTCCTGGATCGTTTTCACGATCTGGAACCGGTTGCCGGTGAGGCTTCCGCCGACTGATTTGGCGCCCAGCGGAGGGCTGGTATCGATAACAATCAAGTGCTTAGCGCAATCTAGGACTTTTGTAAAAATTGAGTTATGATCAAGGCACTGTGTCTGCACGGTCACTCGTGAATTGTGGCCAGCGAATCTCAAACCTGCTCGTGCTGGTCACCGATCCGCTCCATCGTCACCGACAAAGTTTCCTTGCATCCCAGTAAGTCGTCTTGAAGCCTGAGTGCTTGGGACTTGTCTGTTTGTTTATTGTTCGGAGTTTTTATGTCGGATGATCGTGAGGTTGGTACCGTCAAGTGGTTCAACGACAGCAAGGGTTTCGGTTTCATCAGCCGTGAAAACGGCCCGGACGTGTTCGTGCATTTCCGTGCGATCACCGGTACCGGTTTCCGCACCCTGCAGGAAGGCCAGAAGGTAAGTTTCAAAGTCGTTCAGGGCCAGAAAGGCTTGCAGGCGGACGAAGTCGCACCCGCTTGAGCTTTGCAGTAACCTCGAAATAGTTACGCACCGATAGCCTCACGGTTATCGGTGCGTTTTTTGTCTGCGTTTGTAAACGTTTCCATGGTGATGGGCGCAGTGCGCCCATCACCGCCCCGTCATGAACGGGCGTGAAGAATCACGTCCTTGTCGAATTCGCTTCGGTCTCGGCTCCTCAGAACCGACCAGCGCGAAAGTCCTCGACCGCCTGCACGATCTGCTGCTGCGTGTTCATCACGAACGGTCCGTACTTGGCGACCGGTTCATTGAGCGGTCGGCCCGCAACCACGATCAATCGCGCCGCGGTATTTTCCGCCGCGACATGCAGCTTGCCGCCTTTGGCTAGTACGCCCAGATCCCCACGCACCAGTTCGCTCGACGCACCGCCACCGATTTTCGCCTGACCCTCGTAGACATAGACGAAGGCGTTGTGCTCCGCCGGCAGGTCGATATCGGCCTGCGCACCCGAATCCAGATGCAGGTCGAGATAGAGCGGATCGGTCGCGATATTCTCGACCGGACCGCGCACGCCCGCCTGTTCGCCGACGAGGACGCGCGCTTTTGCACCCGGCGCAAGTTGTACTTCGGGAATGCGCTCGGGCGCGATGTCCTGATAGCGCGGTGCGCTCATCTTGTCCTTGGCCGGCAGGTTGACCCAGAGCTGGAAACCCTGCATCAGACCTTGCTCCTGCTCGGGCATTTCCGAATGTACGATGCCGCGGCCCGCCGTCATCCACTGCACGCTGCCCGCGGTGAGCAGGCCGCTGTTGCCCTGGTTGTCGCCATGGCGCATGCGCCCGGCCAGCATATAGGTCACGGTTTCGAAGCCGCGATGCGGATGGCTCGGAAACCCGGCGATGTAGTCGCCGCTCGAGTCCGAGCGAAATTCGTCGAGCATCAGAAACGGATCGAGCATGTCGAGTCCGGGTTGGCCGATGACGCGGGTCAGCTTCACGCCCGCGCCGTCGCTGGTCGGACGACCGCGCACGATTTGTACGACATCACGGAATTGCGTCGACGTATCGGTCGCAGCAACAACGGGATTGATGCTAGCCATGTTTCACTCCAAATAAGGGAATGCCAGCAATATATGCCTGAATCGCGTGGATGCCAGTGGCGGCCCGCGAACGGATCGTCCTGCAAGTGGAACGACGTTCGGATTACACTTTGCCCATGACGAACAGCATCGCTCATCTTCTCGACGGCCGCGTCCATGATCTCGGCGACGGTTTCAATGTGCGTCGCCTGTTGCCGCACGTGGAGGCCCGGCATGTCGGGCCGTTCGTGTTCTTCGACCATATGGGGCCGGTCACCATGGCGCCGGGTCGGGGCATGGACGTACGCCCGCATCCGCATATCGGTCTGGCCACGGTCACCTATCTGTTCGACGGCGCAATCAGGCATCGCGACAGCCTGGGCTCGGTGCAGGATATTCGTCCCGGCGACGTGAACTGGATGACTGCCGGTCGCGGCATCGTGCATTCCGAGCGTACGCCCGATGCCGAGCGCGCCGCGGGGCAGGCGCTGCACGGCATCCAGATCTGGGTCGCCCTGCCGAAGTCGGCCGAAGAAATGGCGCCGGAATTCCACCATCATCCGGTGGGAGATTTGCCGGTCGTCGAACACAATGGCGTGCATGTGCGCCTGGTCGTCGGCGACGCCCTGGGCCTGCGTGCGCCGGTGCGCGTGTTCGCGCCGATGTTTTATCTGGCCGCGGAATTCTCCGCGGGCGGCAAGTTCGTGCTGCCAGCCGAGTACGCCGAGCGCGCGATCTATGCACTGGATGCGGATTTGTTGATCGACGGCGAGCGACTTGCAGCGGGCCAGATGGCGGTACTTGCGCCGGGTGGCGAAGTCGCCATCTTCGCGCTCGCGCCGGCGCGAGCGGTATTTTTCGGTGGCGCGCCACTCGACGGCGAACGCCATCTCTACTGGAATTTCGTGGCCAGCTCGCGCGAACGCATCGAGCAGGCGAAACGGGATTGGGCTGCGCAACGCATGGGGCAGGTGCCCGGCGAAACCGAATTTATTCCCTTGCCGGCAAGGTGACTGACACACCCTGACCGCTTCAATCAGCGGTATTGCTGATGGCAGTCGTCGCAGACCTTGCCGATTTTCTGCACCATGGGAGCGAGTGCGGCGCAATCCGCAGGCGGCGGAGTCGGGATTTTTTCCAGTTCGTCGTATAGACGCTGGGTAAATTCGCGGAACGGCGCATCGGGTATCGAATCGGGATAGATCGCCGGCTCCACATCGGCGGCCAGCGCGTGCAGTTGGGTAATCGCTTGCGCGGATTTCGTCGCGTCGCAGCGCTGCGTGCGGATGTCCTGGCGCAGGCTCGCATAGTGATGCTGCATCACATCCATCACACCTCGGGCATAGGCGTGGCGCTCGCGCAGGGTGTTGACGACGACAGTGGCGCACATCGCGCCGACGAACAGGCCGATCACAAGCAGAATCACGTGTTTCATCGCAACGATTATAATCCACCGATGAACGAGCGCTTTGCAGGCATCGATCGACTCTACGGCGCAGGCGCGGCAGCGCAGCTGGGTCGCGCGCATGTATGCGTGGTCGGCATCGGCGGCGTCGGCTCCTGGGCGGTCGAGGCATTGGCGCGCTCGGGCGTGGGCGAGTTGACCCTGATCGATGCGGACGATGTCTGCGTATCGAATACGAATCGCCAGTCGCATGCGCTCGATGGCGAGTACGGGCGGGCCAAGGTCGATGTGATGGCCGAACGCGCGCGCGCGATCAATCCGGCGATTCGTGTGCATGCGCTCGCGGATTTCCTCACCTCCGCCAATATCGCCGATCTGCTCGCGCGCGGTTACGACGCGGTGCTCGATGCCTGCGATGCGCTCAAGGTAAAAGTGGAAATGATCGCATTTTGCAAAAGGCGAAAAATCCCCATCGTGGTGTCGGGCTCGGCTGGTGGGCGCATCGACCCAACCCTGATCACCGCGCGCGACCTGTCGAAGACAGAGCACGATATCCTGCTCGGTCTGGTGCGGCGCAAATTGCGCGAGGACTACGGATGGACGCGCAATCCGAAACGCTATTTCGGCGTGCAGGCGGTGTTTTCGCGCGAGAACGTCAGCTATCCGCAGGCCGACGGCAGCGTCTGCAAGACACGCGCGGCCAATGCCGAAGGCGGGCTCAAGCTCGATTGTTCCGGCGGCCTGGGCGCGGCAACCCAGGTGACCGGCACCTTCGCCTTCGTTGCGGTTTCGCGCGTGATCCAGCGTCTGCTGGCGGCGCCTCTGTTGCCAGCCGCCGCAGAAAACGAGTCGGTCGCAGCGATGGCCTGACTCAGCTCGCGCTGAACGTCGGCAGGGCAAACACGCGCTCGGCATTGCGGGTCGTCGCCACGGCAATATCTTCGACGTCCACACCGCGCAGGGTGGCGACGCAGTCGCAGACTTCGCGCAGCAGGGCCGGCTCGTTGCGCGCGCCCTGGAGCCCGTGCAAAGGCTGATCGGGCGAGTCGGTTTCCAGCAGCAGAAATTCGAGCGGCATAGTCGCGGCGATGCCGCGCAGGCGGCGCGCGCGTTCGTAAGTGAGCGGACCGCCGAGGCCGATGCAGAAGCCCAGCTTCCACAATTGCTTGGCCTGTTCCTCGCTGCCGGAAAAACTGTGCACGACACCGCTCAGATTGCCGACGTCGCGCAGCGTGGAGATCACTTCATCGAGTGCCCGGCGCGAGTGCAGGATCAGCGGCAGGCGGGCGTCGCGCGCGATTTCGAGCTGACGCCGGAAATACATCCGCTGCGTTTGCGGGTCGAGTTCGTCGACATAAAAATCCAGCCCGCATTCGCCGACCGCGAGCGGCCGCTCGCGCGCGATCCATTCGACCAGAGCATCGAGATGCTCGGGCCGATGTTCGGCGATGTACATCGGATGCAGACCGTAGGCCGGATAGAGTCCGGCCTCATTGAGGCACAGGGCGTGCAGTTTGTCGAAACCGGCGAACGCAATCGCGGGTACGATCTGGCGGCGCACGCCAGCATCGCGCGCCCGTGCGAGTACCTGCGCGCGATCTGCGTCGAATTCGGCGACATCGATATGCGAATGGCTGTCGATGAGATTCATGAGGCTCATGGCTGAGGCTAGGGTTGAGGGCTGAAGAGCGATTGCCATGCGGCCTGCCCTAGGCTCTCGCTCAGCCCTCAAAGCAGCAGCCACCGCGCCATGCCGAGGAACAGGCCCATACTGACCACATCGGTCGCCGTGGTCAGAAAGATGCTCGAGGCCATTGCCGGGTCGGCGCCGATGCGTTTCAACCCCATCGGCACCGCGGCGCCGGCGATGCCGCTGGCGACGCTGGACAGCGCCATGGCGACCAAGGTGATCAGCGCGAGTGGCAGAGCGTGCACGTTGTGCTCCATGCGCGCGATGACATACATGCCGATACCGGCGACGAAGCCGACAAGCAGGCCGTTCAAAAGGCCGAGCCAGGCTTCCTTGATCAGTAGAACGTTCGCGCGCCCGGCGCGGATTTCGTTCAGGGTCATTCCGCGCAGGGTGACCGCCAGCGCCTGGCAGCCAGTATTGCTGCATTGTCCGGACAGCACGGGCAGAAACACGGCGAGCAGGACGATCTGATTGACCGTGCTTTGGAATATGCCGACGACCGCCGCGGCAATGAATGCGGTGAGCAGATTCAATTGCAGCCAGGGGTGGCGGAACTTCAGCGCGCGCAGCCACGGCGTCGAGGTGCGTTCCTCCTTCTCCACACCGACCATCGAGCCGGCCTGCGCGCTGATCTCGAACGCCTGTTGCTCGAACATGACCTGGCCGCGTACCTGGCCGATCAGGCGACCGGCGGCGTCGCACACCGGATACACCGGATAATGCCGGGTGACGACCTCGCGCATCGCATCGACCAGGCTGGTTTGCGCGTTCAGCGCGAACGGTTCGCGCACCATCACGTCCATGAGCTGTGCATCTTCGCTCGCATAAAGCAGCTCGCGGAAGGTGACGACACCGACCAGACGGCGCTCCGCATCGACCGCGAAAATGTAGGTGATGAGCTGGCGCTTGACCACTTCGCGCATCGCTTCGATGACCGAGCGGGACGTGGTCTCGGGACGGAACACCGCTGGCGTCGTTTCCATCAGCCGGCCGACGCTGCCTTCGGGATAATTCCAGTCCTTGAGCCATTGCTCGCCTTCGCCGGATGTCGTCGCTGCGGCGATGCTGGCGCGGCGCTCGGCGGGGAAACCCTGCAGGATGTCGATCGCGTGACCTGGACCGAGTTCGGCCAGCGCCTGCGCGATTTCCGCATCGGGCAGACCTTCGAGTTTGTCCCGCGCGACCTGCGTATCGAGCTTGCGAATCCGCTCGCTGAGCCTGGTTCCGGTCACCGTCATTGTCGTTCCCCGCAAACACCCGTAGCCGCGATGCTAACCCGAAGCAGGTGAATCTGTACGTCAACTAACGCGCGACTCCTGCGCTATCGTAAATTTCGCCTTTGTTCACGCGGACGCTTGCACAATTGCACTCTGTCGGCGCCGAGCGATTTTCTGCAAAGCGCTGCAAGTATTCGATGAAACTTACCGAGGACAAGAACATGTTGCGTAATCGTGGATGGATAGTGCTGATGCTCGTTGCCCTGTTTGGCATGACCGCCTGTGTGGCGCCGCCGCCGCGCCAGCGCGTGGTCTATCGCGAACCGGCACCGCAGCAGGGATATGACCAGCGTGACCAGGGACCGGGATACGACCAGCGTGACCAAGGGCAGGGATATGACCAGCCCGCCGGACGCTGCCACGTCTGCGGCACCGTGCGCGGTGTCGACCAGGTGCAGACCACTCAACAAACGACCGGTGGTGGCGCCATTCTCGGCGCGATCATCGGCGGCGTGATCGGCAACCAGTTCGGTCGCGGCGGCGGTCGTGCCGCAGCCACGGCCGTGGGCGCGGTGGGCGGCGCCGTGGTCGGCGATTCAGTCGAGCAAAATAACGCGCGCGCGGCTTCCGGTTACGCCTGGCGCTTCTATGTGGAACTCGACGACGGGCGCCAGGCGCAGGTCACCCAGACCGACAATCCGGGCTTCCATGTCGGCGATCGTGTGCTGGTACGCGGTGGCCGCAGGGACGGCCATCTGGAAATGATGCGCCGCTAAGATCACCGCTGCCGCTAAGCGGACTGACCGGGCGTGCTCAGGCACGGCCCGGTTTATTTATGGATTTCTCTACAAATCAGCGTCACGGGCAATGTTAAACTGCGCGCATGGATGTCGCCAAACGCATCTTCCGCTTTAACGCCGGACGCGACACGCGACTCCTCGAGCGCAAATACGCGCGCATCGTCGCCGACCCTTTCGTCTTCCTGCGCGGCACCTGCCATCTGTTCTACGAAGACTGGCGCGGTGGCCGCGAACTCGACGCCGCGCCGAACACCTGGATGTGCGGCGATCTGCATCTGGAAAACCTCGGCTCGTACAAGGGCGACAACCGCCTCGCGTACTTCGATATCAACGATTTCGACGAGGCCGCGCTGGCACCGTTCACCTGGGAAATCACGCGCTTTCTCGTCAGCCTGCATGTGGGCGCGCGTTCGCTTGGACTCGGTCTGCGCGAAGTGCGTGCCTTGTCGCGCTGCTTCATCGATGCCTATGTCGAGGCGCTGGCCGATGGCAAACCACGCTGGATCGAGCGCTCGATCGCGGATGGTTTGATCGGTACCTTGCTCGGTCGCGTCGAGCAGCGCCGGCGCAAGGATTTTCTCAACCGGCACACCGTCAAGGACGGCAAGCGCCGACGTTTTCTGATCGACGGCGAACATCTGTCTGCGCTGAAAAACGATGAGCGCGAATCGCTGCTGGGCTGGTTCGAGCGCCATGCTGCCAGGCAGTCTGACGCGAAATTCTATCGGCCGCTCGATGTGGCGCAACGCATCGCCGGAACCGGCAGCCTGGGTCTTGTGCGCTATGCAATTCTTGTGCATGGCAAGGGCTCGCCGAATGGCAACTATGTGCTCGAGCTCAAACTTGCCTGCGCTTCGTCGGCGGGGAAGCGGCTGCCGAAACGGCAGCCGGAGTGGCCCGATGAGGCTACGCGCATCGTGACCGTGCAGGAGCGCATGCAGGCCATAGCGCCGGCCTTTCTCACGCCGGTGAATCTCGCCGATCAGCCCTTCGTGCTGAAAGAACTACAGCCGCTGCAGGATCGCCTCGATCTGTCGGCCGTGCAAGGCAAGGTGAAGCCGTTGGGCGCAGTGATGGGGTCGATGGGCCGGATCGTTGCCTGGTCCGCGTTGCGCGGAAGCGGGCGCCAGGGCGCCGCATGTGCCGACGATCTCATCGCCTTCGCACAGGACCGTCGCTGGACACGCACGCTGATCGACTATGTCGAGGACTACACGCCGAAAGTGATCACCGACTGGCGTCAGTTTCGCAAGGCATGGCAGGCCGCACAGCACATTCCTGGGAAACCAAGGACATGATGACCAATGCAGATTTCGGCGACGTCGCCATGCGCCTGTGCGTGGCGCTACTGATTGGTGCGGCAGTCGGAACCCAGCGCCATGTGCATGGGCAGGCGGCCGGATTGCGCACGCATGCACTGGTCGCGCTGGCCGCTGCGTTGGCCGTGCTGGTCGTCGCACCGTTGTCGGGCGAAGGTTCTGCGGGCAACCTGGATGCGCAAAGCCGGATACTTCAGGGCATACTCACCGGTGTCGGTTTCATTGGCGCCGGCATGATCCTGCACAGCGGGCGCGCCAACCGGATTCATGGTCTGACCAGTGCCGCAGGCATCTGGATCGTTGCCGTGTTCGGTGCGCTCTGTGGGCACGGGCGCATCGACATTGCGCTGCTCGGCTTTGCCCTGGTCGTGCTGGTGCTGCTGGTGGGTGCGCGTATCGAAGATGCGGCCTACGCGCGCTTCGCGCCGAAAAAAGATCGCGCGCGCGCGCCGGACGATCCCGGGAATTGATGGTTCAGCAGCCTCAGTCGGCGCGATAGAAACTGTGATCGCCGATGCGCGCCAGCGGATAACCCCTGGCCCATGCCGGCACCGGCGTGTTGGACGCGAAGAAGTGATCGGCCTTGGGTACCACCGACGGCCGCAACTGCGGCGGCAGCGACCACATCGCGATCGCGAGGTTCGCCAGCGCCCATGAACGTTCCATCGAATCCACTTCTTGCAAAATGTAATTTTGCGGCATTGTGGATAAAGCAAATTGTCCCGGCGCGGTGAGCACGGAACACAACGAATCGCCCCATTGGCCGCTGTCGACGCGGCGCAACGCGACTTCCGCAACGGCAAGCTGGCCGGCGACCGGCTCGCTGCGCGCTTCGAGATAGATCGTGCCGGCCATGCAGGCGCGATCCGCGACCGGTTGCGGCAACACGGAGGCGAGCCAAAGCAGTAATGCTAGCTTCATCGGCGAATCTCAGACACAAAAGAAAGCGTTTTGCGAAAACGGCGTCGCGTTGGATCGCGCCAGCTGCTGATTTCGCCTCCGCCACGGACACACTGCGATGAAATTCGCGTGCTCGCTTGCCGGAGTTTTTAAGTTTGTTCAGAACCTGAATCGTGGTTCCCGCTGTGGCGCACTCCCGTGGGCTGCACAGCCTGCGCGTCCTTGGAGGACGGCGCATATGAATTCTAGTGCGAATGCTAAACGAAACTGCTTTCGCGAGCAACCGCATTTGTTAAGACGACGTGAACCTGAACGGACGTATTCAGCCTGAATTAAGCAATGGATACAATGCTGAATAAGCTACTTTCGCGCATTTTTCTTTTTTATATAAAGAGCATAAAAAATCAAACTGTACAAATTTACAAAAGAATGGATTTGATCAGATACGCTGAGGGACAATTCTCTCCACGCTGAGCATCTCGATCGTGGGCAAGGAAAGCGCGGGCAGACCGCCGCTGTCCGCGTCGCGCAATACGGTAAGCGCCGCGCCCGAGCCTTCGCTGACCCATGCAGAACACAGGATGATGCCGCGCGCCTGATCGTCGCCATCGCCCTGCACACCCAAGCCAGTGCC
>JAYTQX010000100.1:0-10712 GCA_043746455.1 Pseudomonadota bacterium | reverse complement strand
TGTTCGGCGGGTGCTGGAAGCTGCCGACGAACACCATGTCCTTGCGCGCGGCGAACTCGCGCCGGCAACCGTAGACTTCGTGCACATTGCTGAGCACCTCGACGCGTGCCGCCGGCACTTCGCTCGCGAGCAGGGTCTTTTCCGCGGCGCTGACGACCAGGGTCAGGTCGCATTCGCGCATCAGCTTCAACTCGCTGGCCTTGGTTGCGGCCGCGTGACGGGCAAGATCGGGTTTGTTCCCGATCGCCGCGGTGCGTTGCTCGCGCAGGTAGTGCAGGTCGACCGTATCGAAGATCAGTCGCGCGCGCGGCGCGTACAGGCGCACGAGGCCAATGTAGTTGATCGCCACGTAATGGCGCGACAGCAGCACGATATCCAGAGATGAGCCGTTCGCGCGCAGCCATGTCGCCGTGTCGGCGACGTAGGGGTGGTACAGCGCCTCGACACCGAGCGCCTGCAACGCTTCGGTGTAGCTGCCGGCGTGCGCGTGGTTGTCCGGCAGGAAACTCACCTGGTAGCCGCGTTCGCGCAACAGGCGCATCAGGTTGACCATGCGCAGCGAACCGGAATCCTGATCCGGGGTCGGCGTGTACGAATCCACGATCAGCACGCGACGACGCGCGCGGAAATTCGCCGCCGCCGGCGCCAAACGCTCGTCGTCGATCAGCGCCGGCTGGCGCGCGAGTTCATTTTTCCACTTTTCCAGAAATTTCCTGCGGTTGACGGTCTGGTACTGCTTGATCCCGCCGCCGACATCGGTGCCTGCGGTGACGCCCTCGAAATGCACGACGACTGCGCGCGGCTCGTACAGCACCTTCTTGCCCGCCGCGCGCACGGCGAAGGCGAGATCGGTGTCCTCGTAATATGCTGGCGCGTAGCGCTGGTCGAAGCCGCCAAGCTGCTCGAAAAGGGTGCGCCGCAGCATGAGCGCCGCGCCCGAGCAGTAATCCGCCTCGCGCCTGAACGCGTAGCGCGGATCGGCCGGATCGCCGAAGCGGCCATAGTTCCAGCCCGATCCGTCGCTGAACACGATGCCGCCCGCTTCCTGCAGGCGCCCGTCCGGATACACCAGTTGCGCGCCGACGAGCCCGGCTTCCGGTTCCTCGGCGAAGCAGCGCAGCAGCGCGGCGAGCCAGCCACGGGTGACCACGGTGTCGTTGTTGAGGAACAGCACGAATTCGCCGGTCGCGGTCGCAGCGCCGGCATTGCACGAACCGACGAAACCCAGATTGCGTCCATTGCGCAGCACGCGCACGCCGTCGATCTGCGCCAGGCGTTCGCTGGTTGCGTCGCTGGATCCGTCGTCGACCACGATGACCTCGAACGGCACGCTGTCGGCATGTTCGGCGAGCGAGCGCAGGCAGGCCGCGGTGTAATCGATCTTGTTGTAGACCGGGATCACGATCGCGACCCGCGGCGTTTCCGCGCGCGGTACGGCGAACGGCGCGAACGTGGCGCTTGGCTCGCTCGCCAGCCGCACCGGCGTACGTGGTGCGAATGGGCGCCGCAATTCGCGCGCCGCGCGCCTGAGCGTGCCGACAACGCCGCGCTGGCCCAGGCTGCCGCGCGTGCGCGCCGTCGAACTGCGCAGCCTGGCGAGGGCAACATCCAGATGCACGCGCGCGGCGCGCAGCTTGCGCATCGCGTAGCGCAACGGCCGCGTGATGCGCCACGACAGGCTGCCGCGCAAAGTCGCAAGGTCGAATTCAAGCTGTTCGCGTTGCGCATCCAGCGCCAGCGCCCATTGCGTGCGTTCCTCGAAGTCCGCAAGCAATTCGGCATGCGCCTTGCCGAAGCGTTCGAGTTCCTCCTGCGCGCGCCGCACGTCGCCTTCGAGCGAAATACCCCATTCGGCACGCCGGCTGAGCTCAGCCAGGTGCCGGGCAATTTCACGATGCTGCGCCGTGGCCAGTCTCTGCGCATCGCCGAGCAAGGCCGCATTGGTCTGCGCGTCGAGGCGCGCCGTGGACATCGGCGCAAGTGCAGCGGCCACTCGGGCGCGTGGCCGGTTCGGCAACAGCGCCGAATAGTCCGCGGCCATGTCCACAATGCTGCGTTGTGGAATCTGCCGCACCGCAGAGCGTGCCGCGGCGAGCAGGTCGCGCTCTGCGGCGAGACGCGCGACCGCTGCGGCGACCGCATCGGCCGTCGGCGCAACGAGCCAGCCCGTGACGCCGTCGCTGACGCGCTCGGCCAATGCCCCCAGGCGTGTCGCGACCACCGGCAGACCGAGGCTGAACAACTCGGACAGCGTATAGCTGAAAGTCTCCGCGACGGTCGGCATCAGCAAGGCTGCGTCGGGCTGGATGCGCGCAAGCATCCGCGGCAGATCCTCGCGCCGGTAGTTGAGCACGACATGCACGTTTGCGGTGCCGAAAAATTGTTCGCCTTCGGCGCCGGCGCCGAGCAGGAAAATCTCGGCGTGCTCGCGCAACGCCGGCAGCGCGGCGCGCAACAGCTCCGCGCCCTTGCCGCGACGCACGCGGCCGGGCACCACCAGGCGCAGATGCGCGCGTGCGGGCGAGGCGGGGGCAGGCATGGGCGAACCGGTTGGCCACGGCGCGATGCCGTGCGCGATGACATTCTGCGCCAGTGCGGCGAAGCGCGGTTCGATGCGCAGCAGATTGGCGAGCGTGGAACGGCTCGGCGCGACGATGCGCGCCTGCGCGGCGAGTACGGCGGCGACGTAGGCTTCGCGCAAACCGCGCCAGTAGGCGGGGTCGCGTTCGGAAAATTCGAAATCGACGCCCGCTGCGGCGAGATCGGCGGCAAGCTGGGCGCTGTCGAAATCGAGCTCGGCCGCGCCGAAATCGCGGTGCAGCAGCGGCCACAAAGGATAGTAGTCGTGGCCGACGAGAATCGTCGGCAGACGCGTGCGCAGGGCGTCGAGACTGTGACCGATCAGCGAGGACACCATCACGGCATCGACCGCGAAATCGCCCAGTATCGTGTCGAGAAAAGCCCGGTACGTCGGATCGCCGACGGCGGTGCTGCGGATCGGATTGGGCAGGGTCAGGCTGCGCAGCGGCGGCTGCGACAAGGCGCCGTCGTACAACTGCAGAGTTTCGCCGAAACGCCGGCGCGGGAAGTTGCCGCGCGCGCTGAGCACCAGATGATGGCGTGCGTGGTCGGCGCTGGCCAGATCGCGCACGAAGCGCTCCGCGCCGCCACCCCAGCCGTGCAGGATATGCAGCACGACGGGCTTGCCGTCGAGACCGCAATACGCCACCTGGCAAGAAATGGATTTTTCCGCATCCGTGCCGCTGCTCTGCGCCAACGCCTCGCCGACGCGCTCGCGCAGCTCGCCGAGCGGCGACGGCGGCACGCTGTCGGCACCGGCTGCGGGCGGTTCGGGTCCCGCCAGTGCGCGCGCCGGATCGGCGACGTAGAGATGATCGAGCAGCACGCCGCGCAGGGAGCCTTGCGTTTGCGGCAAAGTATAATTCTGGATTTGTTGCAGATCGGCATTGCGCGCGCGCGCCCCGCTCCACGCGCTGAGCAACGGTGAGAAGCCGTCCCAGTCGATAAGCGCGCCGCGGCCGTACGCGTGGCAAAGCGAATCGATCGCCTCGACGCTTGCCGCGCTGCGCCCGCCCGGCGGCAGCGGCGCGCGTGCCGGGTCGAGATTGTCCATCGGCGTTGCCACGAGCACGTCGGCCACGCTCAGCGCGCGCAGCAGGCGCGTGAACCACCAGGGCGGCAGCGCGGTACCGCTGCGCAGCAGGATCAGATCGTCGCCCGGAAATAACGCCGTGGCGGCGCGCAGCACGGCGTGCATGTCGCCGGCCTTTGGAATGGAATACTGCTCGATCAGTTCCGAGGCGGGCGGCGTCGACGCGGCGGGCGCAAACACGGCGAGCGTCGCGTCCGGCGCGTCGCGGGCGACGCGCGCCAGCCAGTCGGCATCGAAGCGGCCGAAGATGCACAGGCGCACGGCGGTGTCGGTTGCCGGCGGGATCGCGCTCAAGGTCTCAGGACACTGCAGTCGGCGTCGCAGCGAATCCGGATCGCATCGGCGGGATGGAAATAACGAAGCACGGGTTACCTTTGGCGATGGGTGCCGGATTCGTTCGCGCCCGGCTTTGCGGCTGGAAAATTCGGGGCGAAAGATGGCAAGTCGATGAAATTATCGCGGATGCCGCCGCGCCTGTCACCGCGGCAAGGCAAATCGCCGAGGTTCGGTTAGACTTTGGCCTGTTTTCGTTATCGCCGCCACACTTTTGTCCGCACTCTCCAGCACCGCTGCCATCGTTCGTTTCCTCTGGCGTCTCCTGCGCGTCCCATTCTGGCTGACCCTGGGCTTCGCGGCCGGATTCCTGCCGTTGTACGTGACCCACCTCGATCGTCAGCTGCGCAGCCGTTTCGACGATTTTTCCTGGGACCTGCCCAGTCGCGTCTACGCGCGCCCGCTCGAATTGAGAGTCGGAATGCCGATGTCGGCCGAGGCGCTGCTGCTCGAACTCGATGCGGCGCGCTACGCCGCCGATCCTGGCGCAAAGGCGCCCGGAACCTTTTTCCAGAACGGCACGCGTTTCGTCATCGCGCGGCGCGCGTTCGTCGATGCCGATGGCCGCCAGCAGCAGCGACGCATTGGACTCACCCTGTCCGCGAACAGCATCACGACGCTCAGCGATGCGGACACCGGTGCGACGCTTGACCATGCGCGGCTGGATCCGGCGCGCATCGCGACCCTCTACGGCGCCGAGCAGGAAGAGCGCCGCGTGGTCAAGCTCGAACAGTTCCCGCCGCTGCTGGTTGAGGGATTGCAGGCGGTCGAGGATCGCGACTTCAAGCATCATCACGGCATTGCGCTCAGCTCGATCCTGCGCGCGGCGATCGCCAACCTGCTCGCCGGGCATGTCGTGCAGGGCGGCAGCACGCTGACCCAGCAGCTGGTCAAAAACCTGTTTCTGGACAACGGCCAGCATTTCACGCGCAAGTTCAACGAAGCCCTGATTGCGCTGCTGATCGAGGCGCGCTACGACAAGCACCGCATTCTGGAGACCTATTGCAACGAAGTGTTTCTCGGTCAGCAGGGCGGCCAGGCCGTGCACGGCTTCGCCGCGGGCGCCGAATTCTACTTCGGCCGTGACGCGAAGGATCTTAAACCGGCCGAGATCGCCCTCCTCGTCGGCATGGTGCAGGGGCCGAGCCTGTACGATCCGCGCCGGCATGCCGATGCCGCCACGGCACGGCGCAACGTCGTGCTCAACATGTTCTACCAGACCGGCCTGATCGACGAGACGACGCTTACTGCCGCGCGCGCCGCGCCGCTGGGCGTGCCCGATACGCCCGGCCTGCCACGGAATCGGACGCCGGCGTTTCTCGATCTGGTGCGCACGCAATTGCAGCACGATTATCCGGATGCGGAACTGCAGCGCGCGGGTCTGGTGATTTACACCACGCTCGCCCCATCGACGCAGGCATTGGCGGAAGCCGCGCTGACCAGGACGCTGGACAGCCTTGGCAAAAAGCAGGCCGAGCTGCAGGGCGCGATGATCGTCACCGGCGCGCGCGACGGCGAGGTACAGGCATTGATCGGCGCGCGCGATCCGGCCGATCCGGGCTTCGATCGCGCGCTTGAGGCGCAGCGTCCGATCGGTTCGCTGGTCAAACCCTTCGTCTACCTCGTCGCACTCACGCAGCCGCAGAAATACTCGCTGGCCAGTCTGCTCGACGATTCCATCGTCGATATGGTGCAGCCGAACGGCGCGCACTGGACGCCGCAGAACGACGATCACGAAACCCACGGCCGCGTGCTGCTGATCGATGCGCTCGCGCATTCCTACAATCTGGCGACCGTGCATCTCGGGCTCGATCTGGGGCTGGACAAGGTGCGCGGATTGCTGGCCTCGTTCGGCCTCGGTGCTGACATCAATCCGAATCCGTCCCTGCTGCTCGGCGCGCTGGATTTGTCGCCGTTCCAGGTCGCGCAGCTCTATCAATACTTTGCCGCCGACGGCCACGCGCTGCCGCTGCGCGCCCTGCGCGGGGTGGTCGATGCGCAGGGCAGGCCGCTGACGCGCTATGGCGTGAAGGCCGGCGCAGGCAATTACATTCAGCCCGCGCGCCTGGCCACTTATGCGATGCAGCAGGTGACGCAGGTGGGGACGGCGCATGCGGTCGCCGATCAAGGCCTGGGCTTTCTACATGCCGCGGGCAAGACGGGGACCAGCGATTCGCAGCGCGATTCCTGGTTCGCCGGGTTCACCGGCTCGCACCTCGCCGTCGCCTGGGTTGGCCGCGACGACAACAAGCAGACTGGCCTTTGGGGGGCGACCGGCGCGTTGCAGGTATGGACCGCGCTGATGCGCAAGCTGCCCAGCGCACCGTTGAACGTGCCGCAGGACGGCCTCGATCAGGTTTACGTCAATCCGCAAAGCGGCGTGCAGACCGACGCGCAATGTCCAGGCGCACGCAGCTTGCCGTTTATGGCAGGATTCGCACCGCAGGACAACGATCACTGCGTGCTGCAGGAGATCAAGTCGCTTTTCAGCGGTGATCAGTAGCTGTCGCTTCTCCTCTCGGAGAGAATGTGGCGCGCGGTGCCACGAAGGAAGTCCCCTTGGGGGATGAGGATGCGGTACTTCCTCAGACACCGATCGACAACCAGTCGTCGCAATCAAGCACGATCGCATCAGAAAAGGCATAGAAATGAAATCAAATTTACGAATGATCTCCCTGACAATCGGCGGTCTTTTGCTTGGCGCATGCGCTCAGCCTCCGCTCGTGCAGAAGCCTCCCGCTGCCGATCCGACCGCCGCCGTCACCGCGATCCGCGCCGCGGGGGCCAAGCTCGAATCGAGCGTCGAGGTCAAACCCTTGCGCGATCCCGCGGTCGATGGCCTGCTCAAGCAGGCGCACGATCTCGAAGCGCAGGGACAGCCCGCGGCGGCACTCGACGCCGTGCACAAGGCGGAAAAAATCGCCGGCTCGGCGCCGGACATCATCCAATACGAAGCCGAACTGCTGATCGAAACCCGCGACTGGAAGCAGGCCGCCATCAGCGCGCAGAAATCCTGGGATCTGGGCCCCAAGGTCGGCGCGTTGTGCGCGCGCAACCAGCAGACCCTGGTCGAGACGCGCAAGGCGCAAGGCGATGACGCTGGCGCGCAACAGGCGCGAGTGCAACTCGCGGCGTGCAACGTACCGGCGCCGGCACGCTATTGACACACGGACGCTCGCACTTGGCTCTCGCTTCGCTCGTCATTACTCGCTGCATCCGCAGCTCGCCCTTCGGGCCATTCGCTACGCGAATGTTCGCTTCGGCATCCTGCCTACGCAGTCCGGCGCAAGCCGGAATATCTCTCTGCTCGTCATTCCCGCGAGTTGTGCGCGTAGCCCTCCCCTTCAAGGGGAGAGTTGGGTGGGCATGGTGTTGTCGTATGCGCGTCATTTCCACGCAGTGTCTTAGCTCTAGCTCGTCATTCCGGCGAAAGCCGGAATCCAGTTCTTTGCTTTTTGGCTCTTCCGAAAGCAAAAGCTTTCACTCGCCTGCGGCGGGCGAGTTACTTTTGCCATTGCGCAAAAGTAACCAAAAGGCTAGGCGCCCGACGCGGTGTTTCGCTGCGCATCCTGCGCCGCGAAATCCCCTGTGCTTCTCGGCGGAAGCGGGCCGGCGCGAACTCGCACATCTCTGTGCTCAAACAAGCGCGCCTTGCTCCCGCTTCCGCCTGCGATGCTCGGCACCGCGAAAGGCGCCGGGTTCTGCTAACCCGTCCATCCATGGACTGCGCTCCGAGATACTTGCTTCTGCGACAGGAAGTCGCCGAAATGGGGCCCCTGTGGCGCGGCGAGCAGGCGCAGGATCAGCCCGCAGGGTGGCGCGCACGAGGCGCGCCAGTTTGCGAATGTACACGGACGTACATCAAGCAAACCCCGGAGCTTGTTCGCGCACTCGCAGCACAGGGACTGTGCGGAGAGCGCGGCACCGGGGCGTGCTTTCTTTCGGTTATTTTTCTTTGCACGAACAAAGAAAGGTAACCCGCTCGCCGCAGGCGCGTGGAAGCCCTTGCTTCTCGAACCTACAGGCAAAGCAAAGATACTGGATACCTGCTTTCGCCGGTATGACGAGCAAAGCCTCCGGCGGAATTGCGAACAAAGGTGCGATCGTATGATCGTCAATCTGAGCGCCAGCGAATTGTTGGGCGCCGACGGTCCGTTCGCGCGCGAAGTGCAAAACTTCGCGCCCCGCGAATCCCAGCAGGTCATGGCCGAGGCGGTCGAGGATGCGATTGCCGAGCACCACTCGTTGATCGCCGAGGCCGGCACCGGCACCGGCAAGACGTTTGCGTATCTGGTACCCGCGCTGCGTTCGGGCAAGCGCGTGATCGTGTCCACCGGAACCAAAACTCTGCAGGACCAACTGTTTCATCGCGATCTGCCGCGCGTGCGCGAGGTGATCGGCGCGCGCCTGCGCACGAGCCTGCTCAAGGGCCGGGCGAATTACCTGTGCCTGTATCGCACCGAGCAGACCGCCAAGGACGGACGCTTCACCTCGCGCGAACAGATCGGTCATTTGCATGCGATCCGCGCCTGGGCGCAGCGCACCGGCAGCGGCGATCGCGGCGAGTTTGCCGAGGTGCCTGAGGATTCGCCGTTGTGGCCGCGCGTGACCTCGACCGCGGAGAACTGTCTCGGTACGGACTGTCCGATGTTCGGCGACTGCTTCGTGGTCAAGGCGCGCCGCGCCGCGCAGGAAGCCGATCTCGTCGTCGTCAACCACCATCTGCTGTTCGCCGATCTGGCGATCAAGCAGGAAGGCTTCGGCGAAATCCTGCCGGGCGCGCAGGCCTTCATTCTCGATGAGGCGCACCAGATTCCGGAACTCGCCGGCGTATTCTTTTCCACAAGTATAACTTCGCGACAGATCGCCGAATTGGCGCAGGATGCTCTCGCCGAGTGCGCAACCGTCAGTGGTGCGCTGGCCAGCCTGCGCGAATCGATCGAGGCAATCGCGCCAGCCGTTCGCCGTGCACGCTTGGCGCTCGACAAACTGCCGCTCAAGGGCGGCTTTGCGCTGATCGAAAGCGATAGCGGCCTGCAGACCGAACTGCACGGGCTCGACGAGGCCTTGCGCAATCTGGCTTCCGCACTGGCGACGCAGAAGGATCGTTCGCGCGGAATGGACAGCGCGCACGAGCGCGCCGAGACGCTGTGCCAGCGCCTGCACGATGTGCTCGACGGCGGCGCACACGATGCCGTGCACTGGTACGAACTGTTTCCACAAGGGTTTTCGTTTCACGCCACACCGCTCGATCTCGCGCCGCCGTTGCGTGCGCTGCGCGAACAATCGCGTGCGAGCTGGATTTTCACCTCGGCGACGTTGTCGGTCGCCGGCGACTTCGATCATTTTGCGCGCCAGCTCGGTCTGGACGATCCGGTTGCCCTGAGTCTGGCGAGCCCCTTCGATTATCAACGCCAGGCGCTGGCGTATCTGCCCAGGGGTCTGCCCGATCCGAATGCGCCGGACTACACCGACCAAGTGATCGCCGCGGCGCGACCCGTGCTGGAAGCCGCGCGCGGACGCACGTTTCTGCTGTTCACCTCGCACCGCGCATTGAAGCGCGCCGCGGAGTTGCTGGTGGATCTGCCGTTTCCGCTCTTCATTCAGGGCACCGCACCGCGCCATCAACTGCTGACCGAGTTTCGCGCGTCGGGCAACGGCGTTCTGCTGGGCGCGGCGAGTTTCTGGGAGGGCGTCGATGTGGTCGGCGAAGCTTTGAGTTGCGTGGTCATCGACAAGTTGCCGTTCGCCGCGCCGGACGATCCGGTGCTGGTCGCGCGCCTGAATGCCTTGCGCGAAAACGGCGGCAATCCGTTTTTCGACTGGCAGGTGCCGGCCGCGGTGATCGCGCTCAAGCAGGGCGCTGGCCGTCTGATCCGCGACACGACCGATCGCGGCGTACTAATGCTCTGCGATCCGCGCCTGACCTCGCGCGCCTATGGCAAATTGTTTCTCAAGAGTCTGCCGCCGATGCCGGTCTCGCGCGAGCTCGGTGACGTACAGCGTTTCTTCGATGTCGATTCCGTCCCCCGCGCAGCGGTGGAGGGTTAGAGCATTTTTGATTCAAGTGATTACAGTTGGCGTGGCCTGTTCTTCACCTCCCCCCTAGCGGGGGAGGTCGGCACGCGCAGCGTGCCGGGAGAGGGGGAGGCGCCGAAGGCGCCCGCTTACCCGGGCGTCCCCCTCTCCCCAACCCCTCTCCCACAAGGGGAGAGGGGCTCAAGAGCGAAGCCGTGCGTTGCGTGCGTTGTATACATTCGAACCGAAAATGCTCTAGGGGTGAATCCATGTCGAAGCATGAAGCCAAGCCCCCATCCCAGCCTTCCCGCGCGAGCGGGGGAAGGAGCAAAGCGCCGCGCATCGAATTGAATGGCGCCGCCGCGAGCGTGGACGATCTGCGCCACCTCGTGCAGACCAACTACGGTCACTTCAGCGCCATGCGCGTGGAGGACGGCTGCGTGCGTGGCCTGGACCTGCATCTCGAACGGCTCGAACGCTCGACGCGCGAACTGTTCGGCGCGGCGCTGGATCGTGAGCGGTTGCGCGACTATCTGCGCAGCGCGATTGGCACCGAACTGCGGCCGCTGTCGCTGCGCGTGAATATCTTTTCGCGCATGTTGAATCGCGATCGGCTCGATATTGCCGTGCCGCCCGATGTGCTGGTTACCGTTGCTGCGGCGTCATCGGCGCCGATCACGCCGCTGCG
>JAYTQX010000099.1:0-4555 GCA_043746455.1 Pseudomonadota bacterium | reverse complement strand
TGCGCGAACAGGTTTGCGACTATCTCGCGCGCCGCCGCGGCGTCGTCGCGGAACCTGACGATGTGCTGATCGTCAGCGGCACGCAACAAGCGTTCACCCTCGCGGCCGACGTGTTGCTCGATGAAGGCGACTGCGTCCTGCTCGAGGATCCGCATTACCAGGGCGCGCGCCAGATCATGCAGGCGAGCGGCGCGCAAATCGTCGGCTGCAGGGTCGATGAGGACGGTTTGGTGACCGCCGAGTTGCCGCGCCGGAGCGAGTCGGGCAAAGCCGCGCCGCGGCTGGCCCTGGTCACGCCCTCGCATCAGTTTCCGACCGGTGCCGTGCTGAGCCTGGCACGGCGCATGGACCTGCTGGCCTGGGCGCAGACCAGCGGCTGCTGGCTGATCGAGGACGATTACGACGGCGAGTTCCGCTACGACGCGCGCCCGCTCGCCGCGCTCAAGTCGCTCGATCGCGCCGGCCGCGTTTTATACATTGGTACTTTTTCCAAAGTGCTGTTTCCGGCGCTGCGCCTTGGCTACATGGTGCTGCCGGCAAGCCTGCGCGATGCGTTCGTCGCGGCGAAATGGCTGACCGATCGCGGCTGTCCGTCGATCGAACAGGCCGCACTCGCGCGCCTGATGGCGTCCGGCGCGTTCGAGCGCCATCTGCGCGCCGCGGCAAAATCGCTGAAGGCGCGGCGCACGGCCCTGCTCGCGGCGCTGCGCAAATACGCGGGTACTGCGGTCGAGGTGGCCGATTCCAGCGCGGGCATGCATCTGCTCGCGTGGCTGCCGCGCCTGCGTCATGCCGCGGCGCGCAAGCTGGTCGAACGCGCGCGCGAAAAGGGCGTCGGGCTGTATCTGATCGCGCCGTATTTTCTCAAGGCGTCGCCGCGCCCCGGCCTGTTGCTCGGCTTCGCCGATCTGCCCGCAGCCGATCTGGAGGCAGCGATGCGGCTGCTCGGCGAGACCTTGCGCGAGATCGCCTGACGCAGGCACATGCTTGCATTTGCGCCGCGCGCGCCCTACATCCTGATTGTGGCGCACGAACCTGCGATAATGGCATGTTCGCATCATCCTTCCGCAAACGATACGTACATGGGCGGCTACAGCCAGACTTCCGAACCGATTGTTTTCGAGCGCGATTGCGCCGCGGTCATGGTGCCGCAGGGGCAGGTCGTGACCTTGCCCGCGGGGCAGAGCGGCTACATCACCCAGGCGCTCGGCGGCAGTTTCACCGTGTTCGTCGACGGCAACCTGTTCCGTATCGACGGCGCCGATGCCGACGCGATCGGCAAGGAGCAGCCCACGCCGCTGACTCTGGCGGAAGGCGCCGGCGACGAGGAAGTCGAGAAGCTCGTGTGGCAGCAGCTGCGCACCTGCTACGACCCCGAGATTCCGGTCAATATCGTCGATCTCGGTCTGGTATACGAGTGTACAATTGAAAAATGTTTGAATGAATCGGTGGAGAACAGGCAACGCAAGGTCAAGGTCGCAATGACCCTGACCGCGCCGGGCTGCGGCATGGGCGATATTCTCGTCGACGATGTGCGCACGAAAATCGAGGCCATCCCAACCGTTGCCGAAGCCGATGTCGAGCTCACCTTCGATCCGCCGTGGAACCACACAATGATGTCCGACGTGGCCAAACTCGAAACCGGCATGCTTTGAGCCAGTGGTGTCGGCGTCGGCAACGCAGAGGCGCGATTTTCAATTGGACTTCTAGGCGGCTGATCGAGCAGCCACGCCCGACTCGCCGATCAAATTGACCGCGGTGGGTTTCGTGACCTGCCTCACAATCCGAGTCGAAAACACTTGAAAGATCATGCAGTTATTTTGCTGCACCGCAGCTTGATGACCCACGGTTACACGATGATCGTGCCGGCCGGCGCGACGAATCTGAAGTTCACCATTTCCGGCGGCACGGGCGATGCGGATCTGTACGTCAAGTTCGGTTCCGCGCCGACGACGACAAGCTACGACTGCCGTCCGTATGTGGCCGGCAACAGCGAGTCCTGCCCGATCGCGACCGCACAGGCCGGCACGTACTACGTCATGCTCAACGCCTATGCGAGTTTCACGGGCGTGACGCTGACCGGCAGCTACACCGCGCCGGGCTCCGGCGGTACGCCGACCGCGAACTTCGCGTTCACCACGAGCGCACTGACTGCAACGTTCACCGACACATCCACCGATTCGGGCGGCACCATCGGCACGCATTCGTGGGCCTTCGGCGACGGCGGCACCTCGACAGCGACGAGCCCGAGCCACACCTATGCTGCGGCTGGCACCTATAGCGTGACCGGGACGGTGACCGACAGCGTCAACAGCTCGACCAGCTCTAAGACGTCGTCGGTAACGGTTACTGCGAGCAGTGGCAACAGTTTGCAGAACGGTGTGCCGGTGACCGGACTTTCGGATACCAAGGGAACGCTCTCGGCTGCCTACACATTGGCTGTGCCGGCGGGAGCGTCACGATCAAGATCTCCGGTGGCACCGGTGACGCGGATTTGTACGTCAGACTGAACGCCGCGCCGACGCTGACCACCTATGACTGCCGTCCGTATGTCACCGGCAACAGCGAGACCTGCACATTCACCCCGCCCGCGGGTGGTGGCACGTATTACGTCAAGTTGAACGCCTACGCGACCTACTCGGGCGTGTCGCTGACCGGCAGCTACTCGCCATAACCTTGGCAAGCGGAAAATAACCCGAGACATCCCCCGGCACGCAAGGGCCGGGGGATTTTCATTTTGCTGGCAGTGAAATTCGCGGAGCGCGGGTCAAGCGTCCGTTCCTTCGAAGCGGTTCGCCTCGCGGTTCTTGCGCACGCGCGCGGGATCCCAGATGCGCCCGTTCATCGCGATATAGACGCCATCGGGCAGGGTCTGCAGCGCGCCGACCGCGCAGCCGATATTGAACACCGCGTCCGACCCCTGGAAGCGCGCCGGATTGAGCGCGCCGGTCAGCACGATGACCTTGCCTTCGATGCCTTCGAGCACGCGCGCGGTTTCCACCATCGTGTCGGTGCCGTGGGTGACCAGCACCTGCCGATGCGGCTGCGCTTCGATCGTGCGCCGGACCAGATCGCGGTCGGCGTCGGTGACGTGCAGGCTGTCCTTGCGCATCAACGGAATAACCTCGAAGGCGAACGCCACGCCGAGCGAGGTGAGGATCTCCCCGATCTGCGGCGCACCGATCTGAAAGGTGGATTTGTCGTCGAAGTATATTTTGTCGATCGTGCCGCCGGTGGCAACGATGGTCAGGCGCTGGAGCATGGTCGCAATCCGCAGGGGAATCCCGGGTGCAAGTTTATCAGGCGCGCGGAAGGATTCGGCTAGCCAGCGCCGGGTGCGGTCACCGATCGAGCATGCGCGGCATCAATCGCGGCCGGCGACGAGCGCGCAGGTATCTTCGTAGCTGTGCGTTGGCGGCTGTGGCAGCAATTCGGCGAAACGCCGCGCAGCAGCGGCGGGGCGCGCATCGTTGTCGACGCGCTGCGCCCAATCCGCGTGACGCACGAGCAGACTCAGCGCGATGCTCTGGGCGAAGCCGAGCGCGAGATCGCGCGCGTTCGCTTCAAGCGCATCGCGGTCGCCGGCGAGCGATTGCAGTCGAACCGCGAATTGTGCGGCGCGCTCGTGCGCGCTTTTCGCACAGATCGCGAGGTCGTCCGATTTCACTTGGGTCTGCAGCACGGCTTGCGCATCGGGCAGGGTCTGCGCGCCGCCCGCACCGGGCAGCGCGCGCAGGAAATCCAGGGCCAGCACATTCGTCGTGCCTTCCCAGATCGAAAAGACCTGCGCGTCGCGCAGCAACTGCGGCATGCCAGTGTCTTCAAGATAACCCGCACCGCCGAGGCACTCGCAGGCTTCCGAGGTGATCGCGACGACGAGTTTGCCGGTCCACAATTTCACCAGCGGCGTGAGCAGACGCAATTGATTCTGCTGCGCTTCGCTGGCGGCGCCAGTTTGCGCCAGACCGAGCAATTCGGCGACGTAAAACGTCAGATGAAACGCAGCCTCGTATTGCGCCTGCAGATTCGCCAGCGTCGTCCGGTGCAATGGTTGCTCGGCAAGCGCACGGCCGAACACGTGCCGGCGTTGCGCATAGTCGCGCGCCAGCGCCAGCGCGCGGCGCATCGTCGCCATGGCACAGACCGCATTCCAGGTGCGGGTGACATTGAGCATCGGCGCGATCATGCGCACGCCGTGCTGCGCCTCGCCAACGAGCTGCGCGGGCGTGCCGTCGAGATGGATTTCAGCGGTCGGCAGCTCGCGCGTGCCGAGCTTGTGCTTCAGCCGGTCGAGCGTGATGTTCTGCCAGCGCCCCTTGGCATCGTGTGTTTCGATATAGAACAGCGCGAGTTCGTCCGCACCGGCCGGGGCGCTTTCGGGCCGCGCCAGCACAAGCGCCATCTGCGCATTGATCGCCGAGGTAAACCATTTGCGTCCGTACAACCGCCATTCGCCGTCGACGAGGCGGGCTGTGGTTTCGCTGCCGGAAACATCCGAGCCGCCGGCGTTCTCGGTCATCCACTGGCCCGAAATCCAGTGTTGCGCAGGGTCGTG
>JAYTQX010000098.1:0-3623 GCA_043746455.1 Pseudomonadota bacterium | reverse complement strand
AATGTATACATATCTACTTATTTCTCTTGGCCAAGCCTCGACATTGCTACGACCGGCGCCAGCGTGCGTGAAGTCGCTGCGCCGCCGCCCGTGCTCACGAGTGCGGCGGCTTTTTCTTGCTTGCCTGTCCAGTATCGCACTGAGTCACCGTCTGCACGGTACACAGACAGCTGTTGACGGCGGGTGCGCCATTGGCGTTGGCCGTGAATACGCCGAGCGGCGCGTAGTAGTGCCGCGGACCTTCCGCCGACAATTCGGCAGTGACCGGGCTGCCGTTGAGCATGCGCACACTGCCGTCGGCCTGGACCTCGTCCGGCCAGTCGATGTCGCCGTTGGCGACACGGGCGGGGATCAACCAATAGTCGCCGGTGCAGTAGCTGCTGCCCTTGGCGAACCAGATCTGCACGCCGTCCTCCAACGTGATCCAGTTCTTGTCGAGCAGGCCGGCATCGCTGTCGTCCGATTCCTGCACCGGCAAAGCGCCGTCCGCGTTAACGCCGGTCTTCTGATCCCAACGCCGCAGGGTGCCACTGTTGCCGATCAGCGTGCTGCCCTGCAGGGTGACAGTCATCGTGTCGCGATCTATCTTCATCACTTTCAGCAACGGGTCGGCGCGATTCTGCAACACCGCAATGTCGTCCACGACGGAAACCCAATCGCCGGAGTGCAGGCCGAGTTTCTTGTCGCGTCCTAGGCTTGCCAGCGTCACGTCCAATTGCGTGGTGCCATTGGCCAGAGTGGACACGGCTCCGATATTGACGATCGGCAAGACCACTGAACCGTTCTCGCGCGACCAGACATAACTCGCGCCGGTTGCTGTGCCATCCGCAACGCCGCCGCGGAGAATTTCAACGCGATAGAGTTGATTTTCAGCGCCGCGATAGCTCGACGATGGCGCAATCACACAAGGCTCGGGAGTCGGCGAACCCTGTTTCGCGCGCGCGCGCAGCAAGCCGCTGCCGGGTTGCTTGGGGATGCCACCAAGATTACAGGGTTGATCCGAGTTGTAGTGGGCGTCGGTTTTCACTTGCCAGACGATTTGCAGACGCGTCGTGGTGTCGGGTCCGCCAAGTGCGATCTCGCGGATGTGCGGGTCTTCCACATAGGTGATGTGCCGCTCCCAGACGTCGAGATAAACCACATAAGGCGTTTTTTTCTGGTCGCCAAAAATCTGCGCGTCGAATCCGGCTTGATCCGAATAAAGCATCGGGTCGCGGTTTTCTATCAGAATTCCTTCGACGTAATAGCGTCCCGGGTTGATGACGAACGAAGTGCCTTTCTTCAATTCGCCGCTCAACCTCTGCAGGAGCTTCTTGTCGCTCGCAATCGTGCTGTCCTTGAGCAGGCTGCCATCGTATTTGGCAATCAGGTTCGGATCGATCACGACCTGCAGTCCGCTGCTGCCCGCGGGCGCGGCATGCGGCCCGATCAGGTCGCGCGCCAATGCGCGCAGGTAGTGGGTGAATATGGCGCTCTGTTCGTTCCAGTCCGCATCGAGCTGGACGCGGCCCTGCTGCATCAACACGCGCGAATAGTGCTTGCGCGGAGCGTACGTATTGCGGGTGAAATCGCCTTTCATGATGGTCTCCTAAGTCGCAAAAACGATGCCCGCGTCCATGCCGGCCGGTGTGTATTCCCCAAGCCGCGTCTGCAAGCTGATTTCGCGTTGTGGTTGGAACAGGTCGTGGAAGACGCCCATTTCCGATTGGTCGTCGGCGCCGCGTGCGATCTCGGTCGCGCAATCGCAGGCCAGGCGGCAGTAGGCCGAATTGCCGTAACGCGTGCTGTCGAAAACCGGGCGCACGCGCAGCGTTTCGGGCTCCTGCGCAAGCGCAAGCGCCGGGCTGCTCAGCGTGGGATTGGCAGCACCGACCGCGGCGCGCACGAGGTCGGGTTGGCAGTGGTAGCGTTTGGGTGTACGCGAGTTTGGCGTGACGTAGGAGAAACGCACGCAGCCCCGCTGCCGCCGCGCGACGTGGATACAGCCCATGAAGATCGAATTCTCGGCGAGGCAAATCGCGTGCGCGCGGAGCGCACCGAGCACGGTGCTGCGAATGATGGAAACCTCGGCGAACGCGTACTGTTCGGCTGTGGCGCTCAGCGCTACGCGCCCGCTGCGCGTTGCGTCGACGATGCTATCGCTGATGCGAATGAGCAGAGGATCGCTCAGAGCTCCATCGGCCGTGACCTCGATCGAACCGATAATGCTGTGTTCGACCGTCAGCTTCGCCTGCGTATTGATCAGCTCGATGCTCGGCTCGTTCGGCCGCTTGGGTTCGCAATCGCAATCCAGGCCCCAGCCCGGCACCAGGGTGCAATGACGGAGCACGACTTCGCACAAATCCGGCGGGGGCGCTGTCGACCCATCGCCCGGATCCGGGCCATTGATCTGTAAACCACGGCCGCTGACCAGCAGGCCGTCGAGTATGAAACGGCTGCCCGCGGCGCCGGAAACTGCGAACGCATCCGGACGATCGCTCATGTAATCGAGCATGCGCAGCACCGGTCGGGTGCGATCGGCCGCACGCAACTGCAGGGTCTGCTGCGCGGCCAAAACGACATTGACCGGCTCGGTATACACGCTGCTGTCGATGAATTCGACGACGCCGTAACGCGGCTGGTCGGCATTCCACTGGGTCAGCGCATCGGCGAGCCGGGCCAATTGTCCGGTGCCGACCTGGTAGAGCTTGAAACCGATCGCGATGATTTTCGCGAACGCGAATTCCAACAATAGCCGATTCAAGCGCATCAGCGCAGCACCGGTCGCGCCAGCGGCGATCAGTTGATTTACCTCGACCGGCAGTTTCGCAGAGTCGCCGAAACGGTCCGTGCCGAAGAGGTTTGCGTCTTCGAGCACACTGTTGAACTCGGCTGTCAGCGCGGTCACAAGCGCATCGGAAGGTGCGGCCGGCGTCGTATACGCATCGATCATCTGCAGCGTGCTTGCGGCAAAGCGACTGCGTAGATACGCGCTCAAGGCATTGCCGGTCAATTTGAGCCGGGCAATCAACTCTGGCACATCGATCAGGTCGTAGCGTTGTATGCGCGACATGTTCGCAAGCGTCGGCTGGATGATCGGCCGCGCGTATTCGCCACCGCCGATATCGGCGCTGAAGCCATAGTAGTAGTCGACCAGCACGCCTTGCTTGGGCAGTTGCCCTGCGGGAAACAGAATGCGCCCACTGGCGGGGTCGACGACAACGCTGCCACGTGGCGCTGTATAACTCCAGTCGCTCAAATCTGCGACAACGATGTTGTTCGCTGAGATCGGCTGGTGTGCGCCTTTCTTCGGCCAGTCCGGCGCATGGATCGCGAGGCTCTTGCCGTCGCCATAGTAGTTCGCGGAGGCCGTCGCCACCGGCGGGTGCGCATCGCTGAGTTGTTCGAATGCCAAGCGCCGAATCGGCACCGGCAGCGTCAGCTCCGTCACCCGAGCGACTTCGGGTTGCGGCTTTGTATACAATGGCACATCGTTGCCGAGCACGCTGAAGGTGTAGCACTGCGGGCCTTGTTCCTCCAAACAATACGCGGAGGTTCCGCTCACCGAATACGAGCGCATGCGGAACGCGAAGGCGCCGATGCTGGGAATGTTGTAGCGTCCGTGCCGATAGTGCGAATCGATG
>JAYTQX010000097.1:0-3490 GCA_043746455.1 Pseudomonadota bacterium | reverse complement strand
ATGGGCGACGATCTCCTACACGACGCCCGAGGCGCAAAGGGATGCCGCTTTCGTCGATGTCATCGCAAATGCACAGACCATATCGCAGGCTTTCCCCGGCAACGCAGAACCGCTGATTTGGCAGGCCATTGTCCTCGGCAGTGCAGCGAAGGTCGAAGGCGGTCTGGGTGCCTTGCACAAGGCCAAGGAAGCGCGCGATCTGCTGCTGACCGCGGAAACCATCAATCCGACCGCGCTGGACGGCTCCATCTACAGCTCGCTTGGAAGTCTCTATGGGAAGGTGCCTGGTTGGCCGATCGGTTTCGGTGACAGGAACAAGGCGCGAGGCTATTTGGAAAAAGCGCTCGCGATCGATCCTACCGGAATCGATGCCAATTATTTCTATGCCGACTTTCTCGCCGACAAGGGCGAATACGCCGAGTCGGTCGTGTATCTGAAGCGTGCATTGGCCGCACCGGCGCGCCCGGGTCGCGATGACGCCGACGCCGGTCGTCGCCGGGATGTTGCAAGTTTGCTAGAAATGCTGAAACGCAAACATGGCGACGAACTTGCTACCAAATAGCGGTCGCCCCTTTGTAGCGATGGGAAAAGACCCGGACTTCGGGGACACGATCGTCTGCCTGCTTTTCACGCTGGCAAGTATCGCCGGAATCCTTTGGTTCTATTCGAGCGTGATGTGTTCTGCGCAAAAAATGATTTGATGCCGAGTACAGCGATGAATCGCTTCGCCGGCAATACGTCGGGAATGAGAGCGATTACCGACGCGCGATCCCGCGGCGGCCGATTCATTGGAAGTCCGGCTGCCCTAACAGGCTGTTGAAAAACACACGATATGGTATAATTTAGCCACCTTTACGGCTAAACGATTCGGATACCCATGCGCGGCAGCGATCTTCAGCAGAAGGGTTTGTTCAGTTACGTGTCCGCCGAGGACAGAGTGCCGAAGTCGCATCCGCTGCGCAAGCTGCGGGTGGTGGTGAACGGGGTTCTGGATTCGATGAGCGGGGAGTTCAGGCCGTTGTACGCCGATACGGGGCGCCCATCGATCGCCCCGGAGAAGCTGTTCGGCGCCTTGCTGTTGCAGATTCTGTACACGGTGCGCAGCGAACGGCTGCTGATGGAGCAACTGGATTACAACCTGTTGTTTCGCTGGTTCGTCGGGCTGAGCATCGATGATCCGGTATGGGATGCCTCGACCTTCTCGGCCAACCGCGAGCGGCTGCTCAACCAGGACATGGCGCGGGAGTTCTTCCAGCGTGTCTTGGCGCTGGCGCAATGGCACAAGCTCAGTTCGGACGAGCACTTCAGCGTGGATGGCACACTGATTGCGGCGTGGGCTTCGCATAAGAGCGTCAAGCCCAAGGATGGCGGCGAGCCGCCGAGCAGTGGCGGGCGCAATGCAACCGTGGATTTTCACGGCGAACGGCGCAACAACGACACGCATGCCTCGACCACCGATCCGGATGCACGGCTGTACCGCAAGAGCAAGTCGGCGCCGGCGCAGTTGGGTTATCTGGGCCATGCGTTGATGGAGAACCGGCACGGCTTCATCGTCGATGTCGAAGTCACGCGGGCCAGCGGCACAGCCGAACGCGACGCAGCGCAGCGCATGATCGCGCGCACGCTGCGCCAGGGCGCGAGCGTCGGCGCGGACAAGGCCTACGACACGCAAGCTTTCGTCGCCACACTCAAGCAATACAAGGTACGTGCGCACGTCGCACAGAACACCCATCGGCGCAGCGCCATTGATGCGCGCACGACCCGGCACGCCGGCTACGCCATCAGCCAGCGCAAACGCAAATTGATCGAGGAATCCTTCGGCTGGGCCAAGACCATTGGCGGCTTGCGCAAAGCGCGCTTCGTCGGTCTGGCTCGGGTGACCGCGCAGGCCTTGTTCACCTTTGCCGCTTACAATCTGGTGCGTCTGGGCGGCGTGCTCGGATGGCGGGCGGCGCCTGCGTAGGGTTACTGCGCCTGCAGCGCGCGCCAAGCGCCGCAAACCAGCCGGCAACGGATCCGATTCATCCGAACAAAGCGGCATAACGCCGCAATACCCGCGAAAGCGGCATACAAAGCCGATGACCCAACGTACACATTGTCGCGGTTGCGAACAAATTATGCGTTTTTCAACAGCCTGCTAAATCGCGCACTCCCGTGCTTTGCTTTAGATGATGCTTATGCTATCGCCAAAACCGCTTAGCGCCCACATGGGCTTCGCTGCGCTCAACCCATCCATACGAAAAGTGGTGGGGTTCAATTTCTGCGCAGCTGCGCATCGTGCGCGTAGAATTACCCCACCGATCAGGACGAGACCCGGTCATGCTCAAACCGACTTATCCCTACTACCTCGCCAATGAAGCGCGGCAGCCAAATACCGACCTCGAAGTCACCGACAAATTCACCGGCCAGGTCGCCACGCGCGTCGCGATGGCCGATGCGAAGGCGATCGACGCTGGCATCGCCGCGGCGGTCGAAGCGCAGGAGCCGTGTCGCAAGATGGCGCCATATCAGCGCCAGGCGGTGCTGGAGCATTGCGTCAAGCGCTTCCGCGAGCGCTACGACGAGCTGGCGATGGCGCTGTGCATCGAGGCCGGCAAGCCGATCAAGGATTCGCGTGGCGAAGTCACGCGCCTGATCGACACGTTCAAGGTCGCCGCCGAGGAATCGGTGCGCATCGACGGCGAAGTGATCAATCTGGAAATCTCGCAGCGCGCGAAAGGCTATCGCGGCTTTTCCAAGCGCGTGCCGATCGGGCCGTGCTCGTTTATTTCGCCATTCAATTTTCCGTTGAATCTCGCCGCGCACAAGGTTGCGCCCGCGCTCGCGGTCGGCTGTCCGTTCGTGCTCAAACCCGCGAGCCGCACCCCCGTCGGGGCCTTGATCATGGGCGAGGTGCTGGCTGAGACCGATCTGCCAAAGGGCGCATTTTCGATTCTGCCTGCGCATCGCGACGGCGCCGATCTGTTCACGACCGACGAACGTTTCAAGCTGCTGTCGTTCACCGGCTCGCCGGCGGTTGGCTGGGATTTGAAGGCACGCGCAGGCAAGAAGAAGGTCGTGCTGGAACTCGGCGGCAATGCGGCGTGCATCGTCGACGCCGATCAGGGCGATCGTCTCGACTTCGTCGTCGAGCGCATGATCTTCGGCGCGTTCTACCAATCGGGACAAAGCTGCATCGGCGTGCAACGCATTCTCGTGCAGGAGGATTTCTACGATAAATTCCGCGACGCCTTCGTCACGGCGACGAAGAAGCTCGTCGCCGGCGATCCGAAGGACGAGAAGACCTTTATCGGCCCGATGATCGACGAGAAGGAAGCCGGGCGCCTCGGTGACTGGATTATCGAAGCCGTCAAGTCCGGCGCGAAGATGCTGTGCGGCGGCAAGCGCACCGGTTCGATGCTCGAAGCCACGGTGCTCGAAGGCGTCGACCCGAAACAGAAAGTCAGCTGCATGGAGGCGTTCGGCCCGGTCGCGTTGCTGCAGAAGTATA
>JAYTQX010000096.1:0-5797 GCA_043746455.1 Pseudomonadota bacterium | reverse complement strand
CGATTAGGCAGATGCAGCTGAGGCGAGATTTCATGGTTGCTCCAGTTTTCCCTTCTCCCACCGGGAGAAGGTGGCGCGTAGCGCCGGATGAGGGAGGGGTACTACAAGTAGATTTGTCGTTCGGTTTGCAGGACGCTTCCCTCATCCGCCCTCCGGGCACCTTCCCCCGGCGTGGGAAGGGAAGCATCATTTCGCCGCGAGTTTGACCGCTATCGGCCCGTTCGTACCCGCGCCGTCGCGATCGGTCTCGCGTTTGAACAGGAACAGGGTCAGCAGCAGCAGGGTCATCGGTGCCAGCGAAAAATAGAACGCGTGGATGCCGTCAAAGCTGGCAAACACACGCGCGGTGATGTACGAACCCAGGGTGCCGCCGAGGGCGGAGAACACCACGATCAAACCGGTCATCGCCGCATGCTGCGGTTTGGGCAGCGAACTCAGGGCAACCGAATTGATGACTGGATAGATCGGCGCCATCAGCAGTCCCAACAGCGGAATCAGGTAGGCAGCGACCGGCGCATTGAACCAGCCGACGTCGCTGCGCGCGACCACATCGCGCGCCAGCGGCAGTACGACGATCACGAGCAGGCCCATGCCGACCACGCACACGTTCAGCAGCAGGTACCACGACACGCGCTTGAGCACGATGCCCGCGCTGATGCGGCCGAGCGCGGTCATGCCGGCAAGGATGCTGGCGAACTGGATGCTCATCGCGTTCGGCAGCTTGAGGATTTCGTTGTTGAAAGTCGGCAGCCAGGTGCCGAAGCTCTGTTCGATCAGCACGTACAGAAATGCCGAGGCGAGGAATACGTAGACCAGCGGGCGCAGAAACAGGCGCAGCATTTCCGCCAGCGAATCGGCGAACGAATTGTTGTGACCTTCCGCATGCGCGGCGCTCTCGTCGAGTTGGCCGGTGGCGAGCAGCACGAAGACCAGCGCGCACAGGCCGGCGATCACCCAGTACACGTTCATCCACGCTGGATTGCCCGGGTTTGCGGAATCCACATAGGCGCTGAACAGCCAGTTGCCGGCGAGCACGCCGACCATGAACAGGCCTTCGATGGTATTGGTCAGGCGCGAATGCGCGGTCTTGTCCGCAGTGAGCAGGCCGATCGACGAATACACCGAGACCTTGGTCAGCGCGAACGAGATTCCGATGCAGGCAAACAACAGTTTGGTGGTGAGGAAGGAAGGATAGAGCGGCATCAGCATGCATGCGCCGCCGACGATCACCAGCGCGAGCATCATCGAACGTCGATAACCGAGCAGCGGCAGAAACGAGGCGATAAGGAAGGAGACGAAGGCGATCGTCAAATCCTTGTAGCGCTCGAGCGAGCTGGCTTCCGGCTTGTCGATGCCGAACGTGGCGATCGACTGCAGGATCACCGTGCCGACGCTGTTGAGCAGAATGGCGAACACGATGTAGATCAGGGCCAGCGCGGCGATCATGCGGAATCGTTTCATGGCGACCTGCTATCGTGATGGACTTGGGCGCATTGCAGTACGAGGCATTCTAGAGTCCGGGAACACACGGCGCACGTCACGCCGGTTCCGAATTTCCCCGGAAAAAACGGCCCGGATCGCCGTTGGAGGAACGATCCGGGCCGCAGGGGGGCAACGCTTAGAACTTGTATGTCGCTTGGAAATTGACTTCACGGCCTTCGATCGAACGCGCCAGCAAGATGCCGCCGGGACCGCTCGCATTGCCCGCAACGCGCGCGTTGCCTTCGGTCAGGCCGATCTCGTTGGTCAGGTTCGTGCCTTGCACGCGGAACTGCCAGTTCTTGCCGTAATTGGCCACGATGCCGAAATCCCACGTTTGATACGCGCCCAGTGGCTGCAAGCCGGTCTGGTCTTCATAGCGCTGGCCAACATGGGTGTAAGTCACGAACGGAGTGATATCGCCCCAATCCATCACGATCTTGTAGCTCGGCGTGATCATGTAACGCAGCTTGGGCTGGCGTTGCAACGGTTGGTTGTTGAACGAGACATTGAACTGGTTGCCGTTTACGTCCGTCTCGGTGAGGAAGCCGCTCTCATGCGAGTAATGGCCATCCTGATAGGCGATCAAGGTGTTGATCCTGAAATTCTCGAACGGCGTGATCACGCCGTTGATGTTCAAGCCCTTCGTGTCCGCACCGTAGAGTGCCGTGCACTGCGACAAGCCGCTGGACGATGTTGGTTTGCCGTTGCAGTCGAGTGGTACGTTGTTGTTGTCCGTCGCAGCATAAGTCAAGCCAATGAACTGGCGGTGATAGGCGCTGATGTCAAGATAGACAAACTCCGATTGGTACTTGAAACCGTACTCGAAGTTGCGGATCTTCTGCAGCGGAGCGAAGTCGCCGCCCGAACCGCGAATACCATTGTCGAAGTCGTTGAAGTGCGCACCGCTCGACACGCGAACATATGCGCTCATGTTGTCGGCAATCTCGTAGTTTGCACCGGCTGTGAACGACGGATGCGTCTTGTCGTAGTTGAGCTTGGTGAAGGTGCCGTCGCAGATCTGGGCGTTGTTGTCGTACAGTGTGTACGGATTTCCGTCCAGTCCGCCGCCGGTGACGTTCTTCTGATTGCAGGTGTACTGATCGACGTTCATGTTTTCGACGCGGCTGCCGACATCAAACAGCCAGCGATCCAGCCTCCAGGAATCGGACACGTAGAACGCCTTGTTGTCGCCGGTGCCGTGTTCCAGGATGTTGTAGCTGTAGCCAGGACCGGTGTTGTAGTAGATGCCCTGGGAATTGGTCAGGTAATACGTGTTGCCGCCTTGCGCATAGCTCAACGGAATCGGTTGGGCATTTGGGGTATTGGTCATCAGCATCGGGTTGCCGAGCGACCAGTTGTCGCTGTCGGTGTAGTGGGCCAGATACACACCTGCCGTCAGCGTGTTGCCGTCGAAGATCTCCTTGCTGATGCGGAAGTCATTGTTGAGGTTCTTCAGGTGCTTCTGGATATACCACCAGCCTTGCGTGATGATGCTCTTGTCGAGCGCCACTCCACCCGTGTTCACATTGGTACCCAAGGGCAGGCCGAAGGTATTGCCATCCCCTGAGCTGCAATAGGCAGCGGAGTTAGAGCCGGTGTAATTACAGCCATAGAGGAAGTAACCGAGCGGCTTCGGGTTCGGGCCCGAGAACAGTGCGTTGGTGTTGAGATCGCCCGAGTCGTAGAGGAACTTGTCCGACACCGACCAGCCGCCGAATTCGGCATCGTAATTGCCGCCGAAGAAGTTGAGATTGCCGCCGCGACCGTTGGCCAGGTTGGCGCTTTCGTAGCCACCGGCCGGATTGATGAGCTGAACGTTCTGAATCGCCCTGCTGCCGTAGGTGCTGGTCAATATGTCGAATCCCGGGTACTTCGAGAAGCTGCCGTTGGCGTCTTCGATCAACGGCGTCGGCACGATGAACTGGTTCTTGTCGTCGAGCTTGCGCGCCCAGAGCATGATCGAGCCGTTGTCCAGATCGTGGGTCAGGGTCGCGGTGAGCTGACCACCGGAGTCGGCCTTGAATTGCGGAGAGCGTACGCCGTCGGATTCGCGCCAGAAGCCACCCACGCTCGCATACCAGCCCTCGGCGAGCTTGAAGCCGTAGAAGCCGTCGACGCGCCACAAACCTTCGTTGCCGTAAGTCAAACCGACGGAACCGGACGGTTCGGACGTACCTTGCTTGAGGATGAAGTTGGCCGTCGCACCCATCTGACCCGCCCCGTACAGCACACCCGGGCCCGTCTGAATGATTTCGACGCGTTCCACGGTGTCGTCCAGGCGCAGCAGCGAAGACGAATCCATGAACGACAGCGAGGACATGCCATATAGCGGCGAACCTTGCACCATATTGGTGAAGAACGGCGCGTCGCCGCCGCCGGGGAAGCCGGCAATTTCGATATTCGCACCGGTCTGGCCACCGCTGGACTCCGGCCAGATGCCCGGGGAAATCTTGAGCAGGTCGGCCGTGCTCTTGGGGTTGGCGTCCTTGATCTGCTCGGCGTTGGCCGCGGTAATCTCGTAGCTCGCGTCGATCTTCTTCACGCCACCTGCCGTGGCCGTGCCGGTAACCACGATACCCTCCAGCGATTGGGTGTCGGTTTTTGCGGCAGCAGCTTCCTTGCCGCCGACTGTGCCGGCGGCCGGTGGATTGCCGGCAGGCGCTTGCGATTGCGCATCGGGTGCTGCGTCCGCAGCGAAGACATACGGCGTCAATGCCGTCAGGATTGCTGTGGTCAAAGCAAGTCTGATCAGTTTGGGTTGTTTCATGGCTGTCCCTCCTCAAGGTGGTGTAAGAACACCGGTTTCACTTCTTTACCGCTGGCCTGTGGACTGATTCGTCCGCAAGTTCGCGGTGGTCAGGTTCACGATTACTGTGGTACGACGAAATCCTTCAGATTGAATTGCCTCAAATCGGGCAGTACCGCATCGGCTTCATGAAGTATGCGCGCATCGCCGATCCCCAGAACAGTCATGCCCGCCGCCTTGATCGAAGCAACTCCAGCTTGCGCATCTTCGATGCCGATGCACGCGGCAGGGTCGACGCCCAGCGCGGCGGCGGCACGCTGGAAAATTTCCGGATCGGGTTTGGCGCGCGCGATCGTCGCCGAATCGACGACATAATCGAAGAGCTGCGCCACACCCAATCGTTCGACGAGTTCGCCGGCGCTGCGGCTGGCCGAAGCTAACGCAATCTTCAACCCGGCCGCGCGTGCAGCAATTAATGCGGCGTGCGCTCCCGGCAGCAGGTCGTCCGCCGAGAACGTCGCGATGGCGGCGCGGTAGTAGCCATTCTTGCGATCGGCCAGTTCCTGCTTCTGTGCATTTGTATACTTGCTCGCCGCGGCGCCGAGCACGATTTCGAGCGAGGCAGCGCGGTCGACACCCTTGAGCTTCTCGCCGATGCTGTCGTCCCAGGGCAGGCCGAGTTCGCCGGCGAGGCGTTTCCATGCGGCCTGATGCAGATGCGCGGTGTCGGCAATCACCCCATCGAGGTCGAAGATCAGCGCCTTGAATTGGCCCGGGAACGCCGATGCATGGTCGGTCAGCGCGCGCGTCTGCGCAGCGCCGCATACGAGCGTCAGGCGCTCGCCCGCATGAGCGATATCCAGCGGCGCGCCCTCGGCGAGCAGATAGTGCGCCGCTTGCGCATCCACCGTGATCGTCAGCCGCCGGCCTTTCCAGACGATGCAGAAGCGATAGTCGCGCCAGGCGGCCGGCAGCATCGGATCGAAGCCGAGCCGACCGGCTTGCACGCGCAGGCCACCGAAACCCCAGGCGAACGCCAACCAGCTTCCACCCATCGCAGCCATGTGCGCGCCGTGGCTCGCGTTCGCATGCAGGTCGTCGAGATCGACGCGCAGCGTCTCGTGGAAAAAGCGCAGCGCCTGATCCGCATGGCCGACTTCCGCGGCGAGGATCGCGAAGGTCGATGCCGACAGCGTCGAATCGTGGACCGTGATTTTCTCGTAATAGTCGAAACTGCGCCGCTTGGCGGCGCGATCTAGGTTGTCGCCGGCGAGGACGAGAGCGAGCAGGGCATCGGCCTGCTTGCACACCTGGTAGCGGTACAAGGTCAGCGGATGATGGTGCATAAGCAGCGGATATTTTTCCGGCGGCGTGCCGGCGAAGTCCCATACCGGCTTGTCGAGGAAAGTGTCGTCCTGCGCAACGATGCCGAGCTTGGCGTCAAACGGCAGATACATCGCGTCGGCGGCGCGCGCGAAGGCGGCGAGCTCGGTCTTGTCGAAGCCGAGCTTCGCGGCGAGCGCTGCGTAAACGGCGGGCGCGGTCGACTCGAGTTCGCGCGTGGCCGTC
>JAYTQX010000095.1:0-14413 GCA_043746455.1 Pseudomonadota bacterium | reverse complement strand
ATATCCTCATGTTGTCGGACGTCTATTTTCCGCGCGTCAACGGCGTCTCCTCGTCGATACGCACCTTCGCCCGCGAACTCACGCGGCTCGGCCATGCGGTGACCGTCGTCGCGCCCGACTACGGCGCGCACGATGAAGTGAACGAATTCGAAATCCTGCGCCTGCCAGCGCGGGTTATTTTCTTCGACCCCGAGGATCGCCTCATGCGCGCCTCTGCGGTGCGCGCGACCGCGCACCAGTTGGCACGCCGAGCCTGGAATGTCATCCACATCCATACGCCCTTCCGCGCGCATCAACTCGGCGTCGCACTGGGCCGGCGCATCGGTTCCCCAACGGTCGAAAGCTATCACACGTTTTTCGAGCAGTACGTTGCGCACTACCTGCCGTGGTTGCCGGCGTCCCTGCTGCGCTTTGCGACACGTCATTTCTCGCGCAGTCTGTGTCACGGCGTCGATCACCTTATCGTTCCGACCGGGCAGATGGCGGACGTGCTCGGTCGCTATGGCATCACGACGCCGTACTCCGTGATCCCAACCGGAATCCATCTGGACGAGTTTTGCGGCGGCGACGGCGATCAGTTCCGGCGCGAGCACGATATCGCTGCCGATAGCCCGACGATGGTGACCGTCAGTCGTCTCGCCGCGGAAAAGAACATCGGTTTCCTGCTCGATGTCACGCATGTGCTGGTGGCGGAATTTCCGCAACTGATTTTCATCGTAGCTGGCGAAGGACCCGATGCCGACCGACTGAAGCGGCGCAGCACGGAACTCGGTTTGCAGAACAATGTGCGTTTTGTCGGCAATCTCGAACGGCGCAGCGGGCTTTTGGACTGTTACAAGGCCGGCGACGTTTTCGTCTTCGCGTCGCCGACGGAAACGCAGGGACTTGTGCTTCTGGAAGCGATGTCGCTTGGTGTTCCGATCGTGTCCACGGCTGTGATGGGAACGGCTACGGTTCTGAAAGACGCGCGCTGCGCACGCATCAGCGCGGAGGATGTCGATCAGTTCGCCGGTCACGTCGCCGCCCTGCTGCGCTCGCCCGCCGAGCGAATGAGGCTGTCCGCAGCGGGCGCCAAAGACGCGGCCGCATGGAGCGCACCTGCGCTAATGGGCCAAGTCGTGAGTTTGTATGCGAACCTATGCTCCGGCGAATCAGTCTGACAACTCGGCTCATGGGCGCTTGCCATCCCGCCGCAGCTGTCCGGCGACACATCGATTCTTCCTCTGCGAAAACGGACGGTTGTGAGTGGCCGCTTCGGATCGCGTTGCGCCCGTCATCGGTCGACGCAGACCGGTCAGACGGATTTTGCCGGTTCTGGTTTCTGCGGAAACGCGTCCATCAGCGGTCTGATCAAATCCAGCGGCAACGGAAACACGATAGTCGAGGACTTGCCGTTGCTGGACATGTCGGCCAGCGTCTGCAGGTAGCGCAGCTGCAGCGCCTGCGGCTGCTGCGACAGCATGGCGGCGGCGTCGCGGAGTTTCTCGGCGGCCTGCAACTCGCCTTCGGCATGGATCACCTTGGCGCGGCGTTCGCGCTCGGCCTCGGCCTGGCGGGCAATTGCGCGGACCATGGTTTCATTGAGGTCGACGTCCTTGATCTCGACATTCGCGATCTTGATACCCCAGGCGTCGGTTGCCTCGTCGAGAATCGCTTGCAGCGTGCGGTTGATCGACTCCCGCTGCGACAGGATTTCGTCCAGCTCATGCTGGCCCAGAACCGAGCGCAGGCGGGTTTGCGCAAGCTGGCTGGTGGCCTGGAAGAAATCCACCACCTGCAATACCGACTTGTCGGGTTCCACCACGCGGAAATAGACGACCGCATTGACCCGTACCGATACGTTATCGCGCGAGATCACGTCCTGCGGCGGCACGTCCATCACGGTGACGCGCAGATCCACTCGCGTCATGCGCTGCAGGACCGGAAACAGGATTACCAGACCAGGGCCCTTGGTAGCGGTGTAGCGGCCCAACGTTAGCACCACGCCACGCTGGTATTCCGGCAAGACTTTGACCGACGCGAACAGTAGAAACGCGCCGAGAACCACCAACACGCCGACAAATCCGAACATGACTTTCTCCCGTCAATTCTGGTGAAGCGGTTGCGAAGGCTTTCGGTGTTTGCTCGACGTGCCACCGCCCGCTGCATTCATTCCGGCACGACCCACAACAACAGGCCGTGCCGACGCACGATGCGCACGCGCGTGCCGGCCGGCAGCGCCGTGTCGCTATGCACTTGCCAACGCTCGCCGCGTACTATCGCCCAGGTGTTTCCGTCGGCACTCACCGGCTCCAGCAGTTCGGCAACGTCACTGAGCGTCGAATCGTCGCCGGTGACCTGGCGCGCGCGCCGTATGCGGAACACGAGCCGCAGGATCAGCGCCAGCAACAAGGCGGCACTCACCGCGATACCGGCGATGATGCCTAAATTGATTGTGTAGCCCGGCGCCCCTGTTTTCATCAACATAATCGAACCAACGACAAAGGAGATCACTCCACCTATACCGAGCGCGCCGATGGTTGGGTTGAGCGCCTCGGCCACCAGCAGTCCGATGCCCAGGGCCATCAGCGCCAGCCCGGCGTAGTTCACCGGCAACAGTTGCAGCGCATAAAGGCCGATCAGCAGGCAGATGCCGCCGACGATGCCCGGCAGCATCGCGCCGGGATGCGTGGCTTCGAGGAACAGCCCGAAGATGCCGGCAAGCAGTAGCAGGTAGGCGATGGTGGGATTGGTGATGATCGCGAGAAAACGCAAGCGCGCGTCCGGTGCGTAGTCGCGCACGGTCAGATCCTTCAGCTTGAGCGTCACTGGATGATCTGCGACCTGGACTTGGCGGCCGTCGGCCTGGGCCAGCAGAGCGGCAACGTCCGTCGCGACGAAGTCGATCACGTGCTTCTGCAGCGCTTCGCTCGCCGTGAGTGTGGCGGCACCGCGCACGGCATCTTCCGCCCACTCGGCGTTGCGCCCGCGCAGCTGTGCCAGCGAACGCATATATGCGATCGAGTCGTTGACGACCTTTTGCGATTCAGCGTCGCTGGCTGCATGCGGTTTCGCGGGCTTTTGCGATTCGGCGTCTCGGTCTGCCTCCGGTTTCGCGTGCTTTTGCGATTCGGCGTCGAGCCCTGCATCCGGTTTGGCGTGGCTGGAGGCATCCGCCGGTGCGGGTGCGTGGTCCGCGACTGGCGGTGGCATCGGCGTAACGCCGCCGAGCGACACCGGTGTCGCCGCGCCGACATGCGTAGCCGGCGCCATCGCAGCAATCTGGCCGGCGTACAGGATGTACGTGCCGGCGGAAGCAGCACGAGCGCCACTGGGCGCGACGTACACCAGCAGCGGGATCTTCGAAGCGAGCATGCCGCTGATGATCTGGCGCATCGAATCGGACAGACCGCCCGGCGTGTCCAAGCGCAGCACGATCGCCACCGCACCGTCGTCCGCAGCGCGTTTCGCGGCATCGTCGAAGTATTCCGCTGCCGCCGGCCCGATCGGGCCGTCCAGCGCGATCTGCGCAACCATGCCGGTCGCGACAATGTGATCGGCAACAGGAGGGCTATCGACGGCGGCCGCCCACGCGAATGCCGCGCCACAGCCTATAGCCAACCCCGCCCAAAACCATCGCGTCATCTCGTCGACCTCCGCGGACGTCTACGTCACAACGTCCACTGTAGCGCAATCTGTATATGTTGGCCGTACATTCGCCGGCGTGTCGCAATCGAGCACGGAAACCGATCATGGAAGAGCTTAATCTCTGCGATCGATGCAGCAATCTTGGCGATCCGTCCTCGACGGATACAGCGAACCGCTGGGAACCACTGGCTGCTGCCGGCGATCTTGTTGGCACATCGATCAGTGCGTTGGCGGCCGATAAAGCCAGCGGTGCGGTCACTTTCAGGACCGGAAAAATGACTGACGTTGCGGCACCAAAAAACGAAAAAGGCGCCACGCGGGCGCCTTTTCGATATTGCGGAAGTGTGACGATCAGTCTTCGGCGGTGATGACGACCTTGACCGTTGTGTGCACGTCGGCGTGCAGGTGCACTGGAACTTCGAACTCGCCGGTGTGGCGCAGCGGGCCTTCGCTCATGATGACTTCGCTCTTTTCCAGCGGATGGCCGGCGGCGCTGAAGGCCTCGGCGATATCGCGCGGACCGACCGAACCGAACAACTTGCCTTCGGGGCTCGCGTTCGCCTTGAGCGTGATCGACGCGCCCTCGATCGCCGTCCTGCGCGTTTCCGCGGCGCCGTGAATCTGGTTCGCCTTGTTTTCGTACTCGGCGCGGCGCTGCTCGAACTCGGCCACGTTGGCGGCGGTCGCCGGCACGGCCTTGCCCTGCGGCACGAGATAGTTGCGACCATAACCCGGTTTCACCTTGACCTTGTCGCCGAGGCCGCCGAGATTTTTCACTTTCTGTAAAAGTACCAATTCCATGATTTTCTCCAATTCGTTAGCGTCGGCTTGAAAGCCGCCGGCGCAGCAATGGGCTGTCCGAATTCTTTAAGCCCCTCTCCCGCCGTGAGAGGGGTTGGGGTGAGGGTTCGGCATCTAATTACAATCCATCCTTGGAGTTCACCTCCGGTCGACATCCTGTCTCCCCCTCAGCCGCTGTCGCGGCTTCGACCTCATCCGCCCTTCGGGCACCTTCTCCCGGCGGGAGAAGGGAAAACTTTTAGTGAGCGTCGCTATAGGGCAGCAGAGACAGGAAACGCGCCTGCTGGATCGCCTTGGTCAACTGACGCTGGTAGCGCGCCTTGGTCCCGGTGATGCGGCTGGGCACGATCTTGCCCGTTTCGCTGAGGTACTGGCGCAGCGTGTTGAGATCCTTGTAATCGATCTCCTTCACGCCCTCGGCGGTGAAGCGGCAGTATTTCTTGCGGCGGAAAAACTTCGACATGTTCGGATCCTGGTTTTATAAGGTGATTACTCGGCGGCTGCGGGGCGCGGGGTGCGCGGCGGGCGTGGCGCGCGTTCGCGCGGCTCGTCGAAATCCTCGCCACCGAAACCGATCGCATCGTCGTCGCGGCGGCGGCCGCCCTTCTCGTCCTTGTTCTTGAGGATGAAGGACTGATCGGTGACGGCTTCGTCGCGGCTGACGATCAGATGACGCAGCACCGCGTCGTTGAAGCGGAAACCGGTCTGCAGTTCCTTGAGCGCTTCGGCGCCACACTCGATATTGAGCAGGACGTAGTGCGCCTTGGCCAGGTTGTTGATCGGATACGAGAGCTGACGGCGACCCCAGTCTTCGAGGCGATGGATCTTGCCCTTGTCGCCCTCGATCAGCGCCTTGTAGCGCTCGATCATCGCGGGCACCTGCTCGCTCTGGTCAGGGTGGACCAGAAACACGACTTCGTAATGACGCATTTTCACTCCTTATGGATATCGCAGCGGAGGATTCCGACGCGATAGCCTCCCGCGGCGCGGTGAGGCAAGGCCTTCGCGGCAGCAAGGCCGGATCGAAGGGCCGTAAATTATAGTGGAATCAGGGAATTGGCGCAACCGCGCTGTGCCGCGGGTAGTGTCTCAATTTGAAACGAGGAACCGTTCGCGCTGAGGTATCCAAGGGTGAATGGTTTTGTAGAGCGCCGTTCATGGTTCGATACCTCACCCCGAACGGCTATTTTCAGGGAGACACTAGCGTGCCGCGCGCGCTAGCGCTTGACGGCGTGATGGATCGGCCGCGCCGGCAAAATCGCGAAATTGATCAGGCGCAGATAGCCGCCTTCGTCCACGAAACCCATGCGGAACGCGATGCGGCTGTCGGGCGCGGCGTAGTAACCGCTGATATCGATGCCGCCATGCCCGTCCACTTGAGGCGCATCCGGAATCACCGGAACGAGCTGATCGAGCAGGGTGAAATCGCCGCCGGACGCGAGCGTGTTGCGGTAGGCGGCATCGAGTTGCGCCGCGGTCTGCTGCTCGCGCCACAGATGCGAGACGATATCGGACTGCAGGAATTCGTCCATGTTCTTGTGCTTGACCGCCAGAGCGAACGCGCGCACGCCTGTGCGCACTGCGGCCATCTGCTGCGGCGGAAGTTCGACGCCAGGACCTTCAGCCGTACCGGCTTTCACCGCCGCGAGCGTTGCGGAGTCTGGCATGCCTTCGGCGTGAGTAATGGCTTTCGGCGCGGCGGGGACTGCGCCGAAACGAACATCAATAAAACTCAAGCCGATATGTCCGCCTTCGCGGATGAAGCGCATCTCGAATGACGTTGGCGGCGCGCTCGCGTAGTGGCCCTTGACGGTTAACTGATTTACCGCATCAAGCTGCAGCGACCCTTCGAGCACGGGCTGCATTCCGTCGAGCCTGGTCAGATCGACTCCGCTATCCATCAGCGGCTTGAATGCCGCATTCATCTTCTCTGCCGGGTACGCTTGCGCCAGCGTTGCCGATACCACCACACTGCCATGGAAGCCGAGCATGTCCTTCTTCTGCACCGCAATGGCGAAGCGATGCATGACTTCCTTGACGCGTGAGCTCACAATCAGAGGGTTTTGGTCGCTGGGCTGCATCGGTTCGAACCCCAGCGCAGTGGTGAGTGGCAGGCACATACAGAAGCCCAGAAACAGCGACGCACTTCGTATGACGAGTTTGTGAATCGCTTTGCGGGTCGCCGTCTGCTTATCCCGGAAACCGCCAAGGCAGGCGTTGGGATCGATGCGCGCGTCGGTCACAGGTGTCGCGCGATCAGGCTGCCGGATCGACGGTGAAGCTTTCGCCGCAGCCGCACTCGCCGGTCGAGTTCGGATTGCGGAACACGAACATCGAATTCAGGCCCTGGCGCGCAAAATCGATTTCCGTGCCATCGACCAGCGACAGGCTTTTTTCATCGACGACCAAGGTCAGGCCGTCCTGCTCGAGCACGCGGTCGTTGGCCGCGATGCGCTCGGCGATATCCACCGTGTACGCATAACCTGAGCAACCGGTCTTGCGCACGCCGAAACGCACACCCGCCGCCTGCGGATTCGCGGCGAGGAAGTTCTGCATGCGCTGACGCGCGGCGGCGGTGAGTTGGATATTCATCGTGTTCGATTCTACAACGTATCGCTGAGGCACGCCTGAAGGAGAGCACCGCACCGGGCGGATGAGTTCCGTTATCATGCCCAACCTGCGCTCTGCGCCGTCATTCCGGCGAAAGCCGGGTTTTCAACAGCGAAGCTGGTCATCCATCTTGACCTTGCTCCAAAAGCAAAACTGGATGACCAGCTGCGCTGTTGTAAAGCACCTCCGGCTTCCGCCGGAATGACGAGCTAAAAGATAATATTCCTATTCCTAATGCCCACCGATTTTGGGCAAATCAGCAGGAGTTTCAAGGTATGGCGGTAGTCAGCGTCAAGCAGGCATTGTCCGGATCCGTCGCCGCAAACAGCGAGGTCAGCGTGCGCGGCTGGGTGCGTACGCGCCGGGATTCCAAGGCCGGTCTGTCCTTCGTCAACCTGAGCGACGGTTCCTGCTTCGATCCGATCCAGATCGTCGCGCAAAACACGCTGCCGAACTATGCCGACGAAATTGCGCGGCTGACCGCGGGCTGCGCTGTGATCGCAACCGGACAGCTGGTGCCCTCGCAAGGCAAGGGTCAGAGTTTCGAGATTCAGGCGAGCACGGTCGAAGTGGTCGGCTGGGTCGATGACCCGGAAACCTATCCGATCCAGCCCAAGGCGCACACGATGGAATATCTGCGCGAGGTCGCGCACCTGCGCCCGCGCACAAACACCTTTGGCGCGATTGCGCGCGTGCGCCACTGCATCGCGCAGGCCGTGCATCGCTATTTCAGCGAGCGCGATTTTTTCTGGATCAACACGCCGATCATCACCGCGAGCGACGCCGAGGGTGCGGGCCAGATGTTCCGCGTATCCACGCTCGACCTAGCCAACCTGCCGCGCGACGACAAAGGCGCGATCAACTGGCACCAGGATTTCTTTGGCAAGGAGGCCTACCTCACCGTCTCCGGTCAGCTCAATGTGGAAGGTTATTGCCTTGCGCTGAGCAAAGTGTATACATTCGGACCGACCTTCCGCGCCGAGAATTCCAATACCGCGCGCCATCTGGCCGAGTTCTGGATGATCGAACCGGAAATCGCATTTGCCGACCTGAACGACGACGCGACCCTAGCCGAGGATTTCCTCAAGTACATCTTCAAGACCGTCCTGAGCGAGCGCATGGACGACATGAAGTTCTTCGCCGAGCGCCAGGAAAAGACCGTCATAGCGCGCCTGGAGAATTTCATCAACGCGCCGTTCGAGCGCATCGACTACACCGAAGCGGTGAATATCCTGCAGAAATCCGGGCAGAAATTCGAATTCCCGGTCGAATGGGGTCACGATCTGCAGACCGAGCACGAGCGCTATCTCACCGAGAAACACGTCGGCCGTCCGGTCGTGGTGATGAATTATCCCGAAGCGATCAAGGCGTTCTATATGCGCCTCAACGACGACGGCAAGACCGTCGCCGCGATGGACGTGCTGGCGCCCGGCATCGGCGAAATCATCGGCGGCTCGCAGCGTGAAGAGCGCCCGGATTATCTCGACCGGCGCATGGCGCAGTTCAAGCTCGATCCCGTGCACTACCAGTGGTATCGCGACTTCCGCCGCTACGGCACGGTGCCGCACGCCGGTTTCGGTCTCGGCTTCGAGCGACTGGTGGTCTACGTCTGCGGCCTGTCGAATATCCGCGACGCGATTCCGTATCCGCGCGTGCCGGGCTCGGCAGAGTTTTGACAACCCTGCCGCATGGCTTGCCGACGCGTCAGCCCGTGCTCGGGGAGCGAATTCCCAGCCACCGATTGACGCTTGTGTCCAGACTCACCGGCCCGGGTCCGGCGATCGCCAGCCAGAAGAAAATCAGCATGTAGACGAACTCGTCCAGTTCGATGAATTCGTCGAAGCCGTGCACGTTCTTGATCACCACGAACGCGATTGCGACGATCATGTTGATGATCAGCGCAAACGAGGTAATCCGCGTCAACAGGCCGAGCATGAGGAAGACCCCGCCGAGGAATTCGGCGCCTGCCGAAAATGTCGCACTGAATGCTGGGAACGGAATTCCCCAGCCGACGAAGCGCTCGATCGCCCCATCCAGATTATGCAGTTTAGCCCAGCCGGTCTCGGCCCAGAAATAGCCGAAAAACAGGCGCACGACCAAGGGCGCCAACCAGCTCAATCGGCCAAGAACGTCCAGCAGCGCCTGACACCGGGACGCAATAAATTGCGGCATTTTCACAACTCCTTCAGCGGTGGCGTTACGAAGTGGCGGCCCGGCCAGTCAGCCGAAGCCGCAAACGAATGTGGATACCCCAAGCCTCAAGACCGGCAAGAACAGCTATCTCTTTCGCAAACGGCCGAACGGGGGCATCATACCCGCGCGGATAAAAGCAGCTGCGTCAAATTCTCGTTATGAAAGAAGAGACGCATGTTGCCGGTCATCTCGCCGTCCACGCGTGAATCGCGCCATTGGCGGATGTGCGTGGATGCCAAACGCAACCACACTCGGAGGGTTTTATATGAAGGCTTACGGAATCAAGGGTATCGCTCTGGCTACGGCCGTCGCTGGTTTGTTCGCCATGGCCAGCGCCAGCCCGGCATTTGCTGGCGACGATGCCAAAGTGAAGTGCGACAACTCGTCTTCCTGCAAGGGAACAGGTGCGTGCAAGACCACCGCCAACTCCTGCAAGGGCCAGAACGCGTGCAAGGGTCAGGGTTTCACCATGCAGAAAGATGACGCTTCCTGCAAGGCAGCCAAGGACGCGGCAGCAGCCAAGAAGTAAGTTTCGCGCAATTCCCGGCAGCCCATCCGGCTTTCAGGATTGGGTTGCCCGGGTTGCCCGCCGCGATGACGCAATCCAATTCCAGCCTCACCTATCCGCCGCTCGGTTTTGGGCTCGGGTTGCGTGTGGATCACTACGAAGAAATTCTCAATAGCGAGCCGGATATCGACTGGTTCGAGGTTCTCTCTGAAAACTACATGATTCCGGGAGGACGCCCGCTGCGCTATCTGGAACGCATGCGCGCGCGCTATCCCTTGGTGATGCATGGCGTATCGCTGTCGATCGGCAGTTCCGCCCCGCTCAACCGCGACTATCTGGCGCGTCTGCGACAACTCGCGGTCACCGTGTCGCCGGCGTGGATCTCCGATCACCTGTGCTGGACCGGTGTGCACAACACGAATCTGCACGACCTGATGCCACTGCCGTACACGGAAGAGGCGCTCGACCATGTCGCGGCGCGCGTGCGCGAAGTCCAGGATTATCTGGGGCGCCGCATTCTTCTGGAAAACGTATCCAGCTACGTCGAATTCCACGACTCGAGTTTGACCGAATGGGAGTTCCTTGCCGAAATCGCCGTGCGCGCCGACTGCCTGATCCTGCTCGACGTCAACAATATTTACGTGAGCGGACACAACCACGGCTTCGATCCGCAGAAGTATCTCGATGGGATTCCCCTCGATCGTGTGCAGCAGATCCATCTTGCCGGCCACGAAAATCAGGGTGCCTTGATCATCGATACGCACGATGCGCCAATCATCGATCCGGTCTGGGATTTGTACGCGGCGGCGATCCGCCGTTTCGGGCCGGTGTCGACGATGATCGAGCGCGACGATCACATCCCGCCGCTGGCCGACCTGCTCGCCGAACTCGACACCGCACGCCGCATCGCCCGACCGATCTTGCAGGCGGCGGCGTGAGCGCGCTCGCCAGCCTGCAGCGTGATTTCCAGGCCTATGTATTGAGCCGGCGCGACAACGTCAAGCTGGTGCGTTCGGTGGTCGCTACCAGCGCAGCCGATGCTCCGACACGTTTGGAGGTCTATTCCTACGCTTATCGGGCGCGCCTGGCGGAGGTGCTGAGCAACGATTTCCCCGGTCTGCGTGCGCTGACCGGCGCCGAGGATTTTGCGCAGTTGGCCGACGCCTATGTGGGCGCAACACCCTCGAATCACTACAACGTGCGCTGGTACGGAAAGCGACTCGCGGAATTCATCCGCACGACCTCGCCCTGGTGCGACAGGCCGGCACTCGCCGAAATGACGCAGTTCGAATGGACCTTCGGTCTGAGTTTCGACGCCGCCGACGAGGCCCCCGTGCAGGCTTCCGCCCTGGAAACGCTCGCACCCGAACATTGGCCGCATCTGCGCCTGCGTCTGCACGGCGCCGTCCATCGTTTGAGCCTGCGCTGGAATGTCGGCGCACTGCGCCGCGCGCTGGATCGTGAGGAAACGCTGCCTGCCTTGGTCGAGTTCGACGAAGCGCAAACCTGGGTCGTGTCGAGACGCGACACCACGGTGCGTTATCGGGTCGCGCAACCTGACGAAGCCGCTGCACTCGACGCGGTCGATGGCGGCGCAACCTTCGCCGACGTGTGCGAAGTCCTGTGCGAATGGCATGCCGAGGATGGCGTCGCCATGCATGCCGCCACACTGCTGAAGCAATGGATCCACGACCAGTGGGTGACGGAATTTCTGTTGCCTGATTAAGTGAAACTCGGTTCGACACGATCGTCTCCGTGGTGGCGATCGTGTGGTCGGCGTCCCTGGTCGATGAGGCCAGGGGCGCCGTTTCTTCCCTGGAGTTGTTATGTCCGCTCGCTTATGGCAGGCAGCGCTGCTGCTGGCCTGCTCGGTGTTTTTCCCGGCGTCAGCCATCGCTGCGCAGGAGCTGACATGGCACACGTCCAGCGACGAAGCGTTCGCGCTCGCGCGGCGCGAGCACCGTTTCGTGATTCTGGATCTGGAAGCCGTCTGGTGCCATTGGTGCCACGTCATGGAGCACGAAACCTACGCCAACGCCGATGTGCGCAAGGTCCTCAACGACAGCTATGTCGCGCTGAAGATCGATCAGGACGCCAATCCAGATTTTTCCGCGCGCTATGGCGACTGGGGCTGGCCGGCGACGATCGTGTTCGCCGCAGACGGCAGCGAGATCGTCAAGCGCCGCGGGTATATCGAGCCGCGGCAGATGCTGTCCATGCTCAAGGCCATCGTTGCCGATCCCTCACCGGGACCGTCGGTAGGCAACGCCGATGAAGTACTGCCGGCGACGGCATCGAGCCTGACGGCGGCGCAACGCAAGCAGCTGAGCGACGATTTCGTCTCGCTGTACGACGCCAAGAACGGCGGCTGGGGCGATGGCCAGCGTTACGTCGATGCGCAGGCCGCGGAACTTGCGCTCGCGCTGGCGCAGGATGGCGACGTCGGCGCGCAGAAGATGTTGCGGCAGACGCTGGACCTGAACATCAATCTGATCGATCCGGTCTGGGGCGGCGTCTATCAATACTCCATCGGGCCGGGCTGGACGTCGCCGCATTTCGAAAAAATCATGTCGTTTCAGGCCGACGATCTGCGCCTGTATACGCTCGCTTATGCGACCTGGCATGAGCAAAAATATCTGGATGCGGCGCATCTGCTCCAGCATTACCTCACGAACTTTCTGCTGTCGCCGGACGGTGCGTTTTACGTCAGCCAAGACGCGGACCTGAGCCATGATATCGATGGCCACAAGTATTACGCTCTGGACGATGGCGCGCGCCGCAAGCTGGGTCAGCCGCGCATCGACCGGCATTTGTATACGCGTGAAAACGGCTGGGCGATTGCCGCGCTTTGCCGCGTGCACGACAGCCTCGGCGACGCTCCGGCGTTGACCATCGCCGAACGCGCGGCGACGTGGACACTCGCCCATCGCGCCTTGCCCGGTGGCGGATTCGCGCACGGGGAAAAGGACAGCGCGGGTCCGTATCTGGCTGATAATGTCGCGATGGTGCAGGCCCTGCTTGACCTGTATCGCTCGTCCGGCAAACGCGACTGGCTGACGCGCGCCGAGGCTGCGCTGGGCTTCATCGAAGCCCACAACCGCGCGACCGACGCAGGCTACGTCACCGCGCCGGCGCCGAAGGACGCCGCGGGGGTGTTTGCCAAGCCCTTGCGCATCGTCGATGAGAATATCGCGCTGGCGCGCGCCGCCAATCTCGTCTACCGCATCACCGGCAGCGAGCGCGACCGCGGCATCAGCGAACACGCCATGCACTTTGCCGCGGCGCCTGCGGTGTTGCAGTCGCGACCGTTTCTGCCGGGCCTGCTTCTCGCCGACCGCGAACTCTCCCACGAACCGATCCACATCGCGGTGGTCGGCGCCAAGGACGATGCCGCTGCCAAGTCACTGCAGGTATACGCGCTCCGCTATCCGGCCGACTATCTGCGCGTGGACTGGTGGGACCGGCGCGAAGGGCCGCTGCCTAACCCGGACGTGACTTATCCCAAGCTTGCCAAGGCGGCTGCGTTCGCCTGCACCGGCAACGCCTGCTCGCTGCCGGTATTCGATCCGCAGCAAATTGCGCCGGCGGTCGATCGTCTGCGCGCGCCGCAAGACCCGGCGAAATAAACGCGCTTCCGCTCGTGCCCCCTTCCGGCTGCCGCCACCTTGTATTCGCCACATCCATGTGGCTCACCCTGCGGGCAGCATCCGCTGCAAACATCGGCAGTCCTGCCGATGTTTCCTCGCTTCGCAGGGGAAGGATTCCTGCCTGAGACTCCTTGTATTTTCCTTCCCCTGCGAAGCGGGGGAAGGTGCCCGAAGGGCGAAAGGGGGCACTCAGTTTGTATGCTGCAAAACTGAAAACGCTCTAGTCATGCCGATCGCGCAGCGTGCGCAAGATTTTCCGCGCGCGTCCGGTCTTGAGAGAAGACCCCCGTGGAGCAAGCAATGAAATACCGTTTCGTCATCCTGATGGTTTTGCTTTTTTCCCTACTGGCAAGCCCGGCCATCGCGCAGCAGCGCGCCATCGCCTGGCAGGGCACGGGAGCCGACGGCAAACCGATAGGCTTCGATCCGGACAAGCTGCAGCGTCCGGCGCTGCTGCTGTTCTGGGCGACCTGGTGTCCGTACTGCAAGGCGCTCATGCCGTATCTGCAAAAAGTATACGATGCCGCGGGCCGCGACCATCTCGACGTCTACGCGATCGATATCAAGGACGACGGCGATCCGGTCGCCGAGCTGCGCAAGCGCAAACAGACCTTCACCCTGGTGCGCAACGGCGACGCGATCGCCGATCTGTATGCGGTCAAGGGCACGCCCGACCTGTTCCTGGTCGATCAGAAAGGCGAAATTATCTATCGCCGGGTCGGCGGCGATGCGCCGGAAAAAGTCGAAGCGATGCTGCGCGAGAAATTGCATCTTGCAGCGCAATGACTGGAGCGCTTGGAACTTTAGGGAATCAGCAAAATTTTTCCGCTCGACGCGCGGCTCTCCAACCGCACGTGCGCGCTGGCGCCGTCGGCGAGCGCAAACCACGAGTCGATATGCACCTTGAGCTTGCCCTCGCGCACCCAGCCGAACAGTTCGGCAGTGCGGCGGCGGCGCTCAGCGGCGCTGGTCAGCACATTCCACAAATCGCCACCCGTGAGGCTCTTCGATGTGTCCATCAGCAGGC
>JAYTQX010000094.1:0-8875 GCA_043746455.1 Pseudomonadota bacterium | reverse complement strand
CGGCGCGAACAGCGAAGCTGGCCGCGGAGCGGCGAAGGGCAGGATGCCCGGAGTCATACCAAAAGTAACTCGCTCGCCGCAGGCGAGTGAAAGCCTTTGCTCCCAAGCAGAACCAAAAAAACACTGGATTCCCGCCTACGCGGGAATGACGAGCAAAAAGGCTTGACCAGCTTCGCTGTTGAAAGCCGCCGGTATAACGAGCGGAGTCACAGGTACTTATCCGGCGCGGAGTTGACGTACCCGCACGCACGGCAAGTGCGTGCGTCCAGCGAGCGATAGTAGCGTTCGAACACCGGCGGAAAGTCCTGCTCGATGCTGCGCAGGGTGAAAAACTCTTCGTAGAGTTTGTGATTGCAGCGCTCGCAGTACCAGAGCAGGCCGTCTTTCTCGTCTGCGAGGCGCTTGCGCTCGATGACGAGGCCGATGCCGCCGGCCATGCGCTGCGGTGAATGGGGTACGCGCGGCGGCAGATAGAACAGCTCGCCGGCGCTGATCGGAATGTCGCGCTGGATACCCTCGTCCTGCACCTTGAGCACCATCGCGCCTTCGATCTGGTAAAAGAACTCCGGGCCTTCGTCCCAGTGGTAGTCGCTGCGTGCGTTCGGGCCGCCGACTATCATCACGATGAAGTCGCCGTCGACAATGCACTTGTTGCCGACCGGCGGCTTGAGCAGGTCGCGATGCGTATTTATCCACTTTTGCAGATCGATCGGTGGGGTGAGCATTGTGGTCACATCAGCAGCGGGAAGAAGATCAGTTTAACCCGCCTGCACAAGCGCAAGAGTCCGCAGGTCAAAACAGGGGTATCATTATTTGGCCCAAAATGTCCCCCATCAGTCCCGCGAGCGGCTCGAATCGCGATCCGAAGAGGCTTAGGCTTGCGACACTTCAACTGACCAGCAGGCGCAATATGAGCAATTCGCACACGGCTGTACTCAGCATCGACGTGCAGCAGTCCTTTCCGGCGCGCGACTATTGGCGCGAGGACGATGTGCCCGCGTTTCACGAACGCATCACCACCCTGATCAACGGCGCGACGAAGAACGGCTGGCCCGTCGTGCGCATCCTGCACGAGGACGGCGATGGCGCATTTTCACGCGCGAGCGGTCTGGTCAAACCGCTGGACTGGCTGCCGCCGACGCATGCGGTCGAGTTCGTCAAGCATGTGCACAATGCTTTCACCGACACCGGTCTCGACCACTGGCTGCGCAAGCGCGGAATTGGCAAACTGATCGTTGCGGGTATCCGCACAGAGCAGTGCTGCGAGACGACGACGCGCGTCGCCTCCGATCTTGGCTACGACGTCGATTTCGTCGGCGAGGCCATGCTGACGTTTCCCATGACCGATCCGCGCAGCGGAAGGCAATTCAGCGCCGCGGAAATCCGCGAACGTACCGAGCTCGTGCTGCGCGATCGCTTTGCGCGCATCGCAACGGTGGAGGAAGCGCCTGGCTGATGTATGGTTCACCCTGCCGCCGGATCTGGTCCTGCTCGATTTCGCCGGACCGGCCGAGGCGTTTCGCATCGCGGCGGCGCGCGGCGGGCCGTTTCGTCTGCGCGTGGCCGCGGCGGAGAGCGTGGCGTCGACGTCGCTCGGCGTCACCCTCGGCCGGATCGAGCCCCTGCCCGTGTCGATCGAACGCGACGCGCTGCTGATCGTCTGCGGTTCGACGAACGACGAGGCCGCGCTGGCCTCGCGGCCGGGGCGCGCGCTGGTGCGCTGGTTGCGCGAGGTCGGCCGGCAGCCGCAACGGCTTGCCTGCGTCTGTGCGGGCGCTCTGTTCGCCGCCCGTGCGGGTCTGCTCGACGGCAAGCGCTGCACCTCGCATCACAGTGAAATCGAGTTGCTGCGGCGCGAGGCGCCGAACGCGCAGGTGCTCGACAGCCGCGTTTTCGTCGAGGATCGTGGCTGTTATACCAGCGCGGGTATCACCGCGGGTATCGATCTTGCGCTGTACCTGATTGCGGAACTCGCCTCGCCTCAATTGTCCGCCGAGGTTGCGCGGCATATGGTCGTCTATCTGCGCCGCGCGCCCGACGATCCGGCACTGTCGCCGTGGCTCAGCGGACGCAACCACATGGACGCGGGCATCCATCGCGCGCAGGACGCGCTGGCGCGTGCGGCGCAGGAAGACTGGCCACTGCCGCGCCTGGCCGCGCGTGCGCATGTCAGCGTGCGCAGCTTGACCCGGCATTTTCGCGAGGCGACCGGATTGTCGGTGCGCGCCTATCACGCGCGCCTGCGCTATGCGCTGGCACGCCATGCGCTGACCTCGGGGTTCAGCGTCGAGGCTGCGGCGACGATGGCCGGCGTGGGCTCGGCGCGCCAGTTGCGGCGCCTGTGGGCCGAGCAGACCGGCACGACACCACGCGCTGCGGGTCTGTGACTCAATCGGTCAAGACCGCAATGCACTTCAATTCAATCGCGATCGGCGTCGGCAGCGCGGTGATCCCCAACGTCGTGCGGCATGGCTGTACGATCGTGAAATATTCGGCGTAGACGCGATTGTAGGTGGCGAAATCGTGCGCCATGTCGGTCAGGAAAACGGTCACGTCGACGAGATCCTCCCAGTGCGCACCGCTCGCTTCGAGGATGGCGCGCACGTTGGCGAATACGGCGCGGCATTGGGCGTCGATATCGTAGCTCACAAGGTGGCCGTCGCTGCCGTATACATTTCCAATAATGGAATTCGTCGCCGGGTCGCGCGGGCCGACGCCGGACAGGAACAACAGATTACCGGCGCGGCGTGCATGCGGATAGGCGCCGACCGGAGCGGGCGCGTGCTCGGTTCTGATCGAGTCGGACCGAATCGATCCGGAATCGTGCGCGCGGTTCAAGGCTTTTCTGCCTTTTCCGCAATGCCGGATGCGGCGCGAACGTCGATCTCATGCGCGGTGATCACATGCCCCAGACGATCGCTTGCGCTGAAGCGATAGTGCCCTGGATACAGATAAAGACGACTATGCACGCTGCCCTGATTGGTCACTACACGCTCGCTGATCGGCGAGTTCGGATCTATGTTGTTCAACACGACGCGATCGGCGGGAATCGCGTCATCGTGTTCGTCGCCATAACGCGCCTCGAGCAGACACGGAAATTGTCCGCGGCAGGCGTCGCCGTTGACTGGGTAGGGCAGTCTGGTGCTATCCAGACCCGGCCACGTCGGGCGACCGTCCTCAACGATCTGCGGCGGAAAGAACACACTGATGTCGTATTGACCGGGCTTCAGCGTCCAGGCCTTGCCGGCATCGTTCACGAATGCGAAGGGCTTGTTGGGATGCGCGGCCTGATTGACGGCCAGATAGTACGGATGATCCTGATCGGCGCGCGCATGCTGAATCATCATCGTCTGTTCTATCGCCAGTGGTTCGATGCCGGAGATCTTGGCGAAGAATTGCACCATGCTCGATCCGCCCAGATAGACGCCGGTTTTCTGGATATGCGCGAAGCCGGCGTTGACGACGAGACGCGCATCCGGATCGTGCTTGAACACCTGGCTGTACAAGGCCTCGGCGCCGCCTTTCTCGCGCGCATCGCCAAGGCCGGCGTTTTCCGCGTCGTAGGCGATCACCTTGTAGCCGAGCTTGAGCGCGGCGCGCACCATCTCGCCGTAGATCGGCTCGCTCACGTAGAAGCCGCTTTTCGCGGTCGGGTAACCACGCTTCTGCAAGTCCTTGTCGGCGGTGTACAGCGTTTCCGCGGCGAAATAGTTGAAACCTTGCGCACGCAGTCGGGCGAGTAGTTCGACGGTCAGCGTGCGCGTGACCGGCGCGCTATGCGCCTCGTTGAAGAATACCGCCTTGCGCTTGTTCGTCAGTTCGAGAATCACCTCGTCGGCAGGTCGCACGCGATAGCCGTCGCCGAGCGGCGAGGGCGCATCGTCGGTCTGTGCCGGCTGCGCGATCGAGAAGGACTTGCGCGCGCCGTCATAGTCGCCAATCCATGTCTGGAACCAGGAAAGATACTGACCGAAGATCAAGCGGAATGCGCGTTCGGAGTTCGCGTCGTAGCTCGTCTGCATCAGTACGTATTGGCCGAGCAGACTGGACTGACGTTGCGCGTGGCGCATGATCTCGTCGGACTTGTCCGCGGCCGCGAGCTGCTGCCGGCGCCATTCTGCCGGCGTGAGTTCCGCGCTGGTCGGCGATTTCTCGTCACTCAGGGCGAAGCTGTAAGCGTAGACGGCTGTCGGTATTGCGGCGTGAGCGGCGATGGAGCCGGCGCCGATCGAACAAGCGAATGCGCGGATAACGAACGACAGCCGGGAGTGGGTGGAACGAGTTCGCATAACATGTATTCTCTCATCCGGTGCGCAGGAAGGTCGCGCCTGCGCGGTTGGTGGATTCTGTCAGGGAACGCCGCGCACAAACATGGACAAAGGTCATGCTTGCCCCCGGCACCGGTGACGTTTCGCGATGCGCCCGTCACAGCGCCACACAAATATTTTTCGGCTCGGTGAAAAAGCGCAACGCCTCGACACCACCCTCGCGGCCGACGCCCGAATCCTTCACGCCGCCAAACGGCGTACGCAGATCGCGGCGCAGCCAGCAATTGATCCACACGATGCCCGACTCCAGTCGCGCCGCAACCCGGTGCGCGCGCGTGAGGTTGCTGGTCCACAAGGACGCGGCAAGGCCGTAGCGCGTCGCATTGGCGATCGCTATCGCTTCCTCGTCGCTGTCGAACGGAATCAAGGTGACGACCGGGCCGAAGATTTCCTCCTGATTCGTGCGGCAGTCCATGGCAAGACCTTCGATCACGGTCGGCGCGATAAACCAGCCGGCGCTGCAGCGGCCGTCGACGCTCACGGCTTCGCCACCGCAGAGCATGCGGCCGCCTTCCTCGCGCGCCAGCGCGATATGCGCCATTACCTTGTCGAAATGCGCGCGCGAAACGATGGCGCCGAGATCGCTCGCGGCATCCTGCGGATCGCCGACCTTGAGCGCACGCACTTTTTCCACAAAGCTGGTTTTGAATTTCTCGTAGATGCCGCGCTCGATCAGGATGCGCGAGCCGCACAGGCAGATCTGGCCCTGGTTGGCGAAGGCGGAGCGCACGATCGTGTCGAGATTCGCGGCGCTCGCCTCCCAGTCGGCGAACACCAGCGTCGCATTCTTGCCGCCCATTTCCAGCGAGAGTTTCTTGAACTTCGGTGCGAGCGTCGACGCGATTGCCGCACCGGTGCGCGTGGAACCGGTGAATGAAATCGCCGCTATGCCGGCATGCTCGATCAAGGCCTGCCCCGTACTCGTGCCGCTGCCATGCACGATGTTCAACACGCCTGGCGGCAGACCCGCATCGATGCAGGCCTGTGCGAGCATCCACGCGGTAAGCGGGGTGATCTCCGACGGCTTGGCGACGACGCAATTGCCTGCCGCGAGCGCCGGCGCGATCTTCCAGGTGAACAGATACAACGGCAGATTCCACGGCGAAATGCAGCCGACCACGCCCAGCGGCGCGCGCAAGGTGTAGTTGAGCGCATCGGCGCCCGCGTGCGTTTCGCTGGCGAACTGGGTGATCGCTGCGGCAAAGAAACGCAGGTTCGCGATTGCGCGCGGAATATCCAGGCTGCGGGCGAGCGCGAGCGGCTTTCCGCTGTCGCGCGACTCCGCCTGCGCAAACTTCTCGAACTGCGCTTCGATGCGTTCGGCGACGCGTTCGAGCAAGCGCCCGCGCTGCTCGGCGGACAAGGCTGCCCAACCCCGAAACGCGCGCTGCGCGGCGCCGACAGCGGTATCGATATCCTCCGCATCGGAGTCGGGACAGCACGCATAAACCTCGCCGACCGCCGGTTCATGGACATCGAGATAGCGCCTGCCGCGTGGCGGTTGCAACGTGCCGTCCACGTAATTCGCAAGCGTGAGAATCGCGGCCGAAGTCATGCGTCAAGCTTAGCAGGGTGCGCGCGGTGGCCGCGCATTACAGCGACAGGGTGCGTCCGCCGTCGACCGGAATATTCACGCCGTTCACATACCCCGCGGCGGGTGAGGCGAGGAACGCGATCACATTCGCGATTTCCTGCGCGTCGGCGAAGCGGCCGAGCGGCACGCTGGCGAGCATACTCGTGGCGATGTCGTGTTCGCTTTTGCCGGTGGCTGCTGCGCGGTCGCCGAGGATCTGCTGCAGGCGCTGCGTTTTCGTGTAACCCGGCAGCACATTGTTGACCGTGATGCCGAAGGCGCCCAGCTCGCCGGCCAGCGTTTTAGCCCAGCTCGCCACCGCACCGCGGATCGTGTTGGAGACGCCCAGATTCTTGATCGGTTCCTTGACCGAGGTCGAGATCACGTTGATCACGCGGCCGTAGCCGGCAGCGCGCATGCCGCCGAGCACGGCCTGCAATAAGATCTGATTGGCGAGCAGATGCTGGCGGAAGGCGGAAATATACTCTTCCACTTTTGCAGAATTAGCCTGACCGCCCGGCGGACCGCCGCTGTTGTTGACCAGAATCTGCACCGGCCGGTTGTTGGCTGTCGCTTCGACCTTGGCGCGCAAGCCGGCGTCGTCGTTCATGTCGACTGCGATAGTGCCGTGTGCCTGCGCCGCATGGGTTTTCGGCAGCAGGTCGAGCGCGGCGGCCAGCGCATCGGGCGAGCGCGCCAGCAGGGTCACATCGGCGCCGAGCCGCGCAAGCTCGATCGCCGCCGCACGGCCGATGCCCTGCGAACCGCCGCAGACGAGCGCGTGTTTGCCGGTGAGATTCAGATCCATCGTGGTTCCTCCTGCCCAGCGTTTGGGCCGCGATGCCTCAATTGTTGCGGCCGATCAGTTTCTCGGTCATCAAGGGCAACAGTTCTTCATCGTCATTCGCGTGCGGCGGCTCGACCGAATCCAGATCGAAACCAAGCACCGCCGCATCGTCATCGTCGAGCCCGGCGAATATGCGGAACTCAGCGTCGAGCAACGCCGTGTGTGCGCTGTCGTCGTCTTCATAGTGCAGGGTCTCGCCTTCGGCGTTGAACACCTCGACGCTGCCGGAGGTGAGGACGCGCATGCGCGCCCAGACCAGCATGTCGCCGAGCGAGGCGACCCACCATTGTTCTTCGTAGTCGTCGTCTTCTGGATCGTTCACGGTCGTGTCTCGTTTATCGGTGCGTCGAAGCCGCATGCGTGGTGCGATCGCGCAGCCGGATTTTACACTGCTGTCAGCGGTGGATCACCGATGCCGGCCGCCCCGGATGCGACAGCGCGCGCTCGGGCGGCCCGAGCAGTTGCGCGATCGCGCCGTGCATGCCATGCGCCCGCGCGGCGTCGCCGAACATCGCGATCCATTCGTGAAACGTGAGCTGGATCGGGTTATGACTCTGAATCTGGCCGATGATGCCGTAATCGCAGGGCACGGCGGGGTCCTCCTCGACGAAGCTGCCGAACAGCTTGTCCCAGACGATCAAGACGCCCGCATAGTTGCGGTCGATGTACTTCGGATTGCGCGCGTGGTGCACGCGATGGTGCGAGGGCGTGTTGAACACGTATTCGACCCAGCCGAGCTTACCGATCGCCTGGGTGTGGACGAAGAACTGGAAGCCAAGGTTGATCGCGACCACGGCGATGATGTTCTTCGGCTCGAAGCCGAGCCAGGCAAGCGGCAGCCAGAACAGCCACATGCCGGAGATGGGATAGGTCAGGCTTTGCCGGAATGCAGTGGAAAAGTTCAGCTGCTCGGACGAATGATGGGTCACATGCGAAGCCCACATCCAGCGAATGCGATGGCTGGCGCGGTGGAAAAAGTAGTAGAAGAAATCCTGCGCGAGAAACAGTCCCGCGATCGTCCATGCCGAGGTCGGCAGATCGAACGCGCGATGCTGGTAGATGAGGTAGTAGATGCCGATCACCAGCGCCCAGGCGACCGCGTCCGCGCCCTGATGCATCAGCGCGAGTCCCGCGTTCGAGAGGGTGTCGACCCAACTGTAGATTTGCGGCCGGCGCCGGCGCCAGTACCAGGCCTCGATCGCGATGCAGGCGATAAACACCGGCCCCATGCCGAGTAGGATCCACTTTTCCATCAACGCGTGCCGTGTGCCAATTCGAGTACGCGCGCCATCGCGTCGAGGCAGCGTCGCATCGCGCCGCGCATGCACCCTTGCAGCAGCGGCCACGCAACGGGCCAGGCGATCGGACTGGTCAGCTCGAAGTCGTAGGTCCACTGCACGTGGGTGCCCGCCGCGACCGGCGCGAACGTCCACTCGGCATGTCCCTCACGCGCCAGCCAGGCGAGCGGCGGATGCAGCCCGGAAAGCGTGTACGCATGCAGGCGCGGCGGTTCGAGTGCGGTGATGCGCTCGTTGAGCAGGAGTCCGCCGTTGTCCTCCAGTTCCCGCGTGCTGCCGACCGTGGGCGGTGGATCATGCAGCGTGATCCTGCGCAGACCCGGAATCGGGCCGAAGCCGGTGAAGACCTGGGGAAATCGCTGCGGGTCGAGCGACAGCGCGAACACCGCCTCAGGCGTTGCCTTGATGATACGTTCGATGCGCAGCAAGATATTCATGGTGCGAGTGTGTCGGGCGCCGAAGCCGCTGTCCAGTGAATGCAAAGACGTTGCCCGATTGCGACGCTGCGCCTAAAGTCCGATCCATGAAGGCTCTTTGTTTCGACCGCTTCGGCGGTCCCGAGGTATTGCAGTATCGCGATCTGCCCGATCCGATTGCGAATGGGCAGCAGGCACTGGTGCAGACGGCGGCGATCGGTCTGAATTTTGCCGATGTATACCGGCGCAAGGGCAATTATCACCTGCAGGGCAAGCCGCCGTTTATTGCGGGTTACGAGGCTGCGGGTGTCGTCCTGCATGCGCCGACCGACAGCGGTTTTCGTTCAGGCCAGCGTGTGGGCTTTGCCGATATGCCGTTTGCCAATGCGCAGCGCGTCGCGGTGGATATCGAC
>JAYTQX010000093.1:0-8913 GCA_043746455.1 Pseudomonadota bacterium | reverse complement strand
CGCAGCTCGTAGGCGGCGAGGCGCAACGCAGCGCGCTCGATCGGATCGACTTGAGCAACCTCGCGGTCGAGAAACGGCATCAGCCCCGCATCGAGTTCGGCGCAATGCTCGTTCACGCCGCGCAGCAAGTCCTCGAAGTAGCCGAGATCGGCGACTTCCATATCCTGCTCGTGGCGAAATTCCTCGATCACGCGTGGCATGCTGTTGCCGCTCAATTGCCAGGCGTAAATCGCCTGCAAGGCGCGACGGCGCGCGCGCGAACGGGCGGCAAGGTCGACGCCGTCGGGACGTGGGTGTTTGCTCATGCCGCTAGTTTAACGCAAGCGCACTGTGCTTCCGGAGGGCGGGCTCACAGCCGTGCCCACAAATCCGCCATTTCCAGCGCTGCGAGTGCGACTTCCTCGCCCTTGTTGCCGTGGGCGCCGCCCGCGCGCGCCTGCGCGTCCTCATGCAGCTCGACCGCGAGCACGCCATTGAGTATAGGCACGCCGTGATCGAGCGCAACGCGCATCAGGCCTTGCGCGCAATTGTCCGCGACGTGCTCGTAGTGACGCGTGTCGCCGCGCACGACACAGCCGAGCGCAAGAATCGCCGCATGCTTGCCTGCGCGCGCAAGTTTCGCCGCCGCCATCGGGATTTCCCACGCGCCGGGCACGCGCACCACGTCGATCGCGTCAGCATCGACGCCGTGCGCAATGAGGCTGCGCTGCGCGCCATCGATCAGCGCATCGACAATGCGCGGATTCCAGCGGCTGGCGACGAGCGCGAAACGCGATGTCGCGCCGGAACGCAATTCACCGGAATAAACCCTCATCGCAGAACCTGCTGCGTTGTGCGGCGATGGACAATCAGATCGGCGATCGTACCGATCTTGAGACCATGCCGCCGAGCGAATTCTTCGAGCTGCGGACGCCGCGCCATACTGCCGTCGTCGTTGAGTATCTCGACCAGCACACCGGCAGCTTCGAACCCGGCAAGACGCGCGAAATCGCAGGCCGCTTCGGTGTGGCCGGCGCGGCCCAGCACACCACCGGTATGCGCCATGATCGGGAAAATATGCCCGGGCCGGGTCAGGTCGGTCGGCGTCGCGTCGGCGCGCACCGCCGTGCGGATCGTATGCGCGCGATCATGCGCCGAGATGCCAGTGGTGACGCCCGCGGCCGCTTCGATCGACACCGTGAAATTGGTTCCGAACGAGGACGTGTTGAGCGCTACCATCGGTTGCAGATCGAGCTGGCGGCAGCGTTGCGGCGTCAGCGACAGGCAGACCAGGCCACGTCCCTCGCGAATCATGAAGTTGATGTCCTCGGCGCGCACTTTTTCCGCGGCCATGATCAGGTCGCCTTCGTTCTCGCGATCCTCGTCGTCGACGATGACGACCATGCGCCCGGCGCTGATCTCGTCGAGTATCTCGCTGATCGAATTGAAACCACCCGAACCACTCATCTGCGGCGCAACTCCCATAGTGGCGCAACCATACGCCGACTGCGGTACGCGCGCAGCAACAAACCTGCGCTTACGGCCGCGCAGACGACGACCGAAACCACGGACGCCTCAACACCGAACGCGCCGCCGGTCAGCCACGCCGGCCCACTGAGTTCTGCGTGCAGCAGTCCACGCCCCGGGTTGCCCGAATCGGCAATGCCGAACACGCTGGTCTGAGTGAAATTCCAGGCCATATGCACGCCGATCGTCCACCACAGCGAACGCGTGACAACGTACAACGCGGCCAGCATCACGCCGCCTTCGAGCCCGACAGCGGTCGCACTGAGCACCGTCGCATTCGGATTGCCGAGATGCAGCCAGCCGAACAGCGCGGCCGAGAGCGCGATCGCGATTTCGCTGCCGAACAGATTTTCCAGATTGCGGAAAACGACGCCGCGTGCGATCAGCTCCTCGAACACGCCGGCCAGCAACGGGATCGCCGGCAGGCCGGCCAGCGCGGGCCAGCCGCCCGCGGACAAATTCAGATCGCCGGCAGCCGCAAATGTCGCAACGACGACGCCGATCAACGCCGCGCCGAGCAGCCAGCCACGCGGCAGGTCGACCATCCGACTCAACGTCAGTTCGCTCGGCTCGCGGCGCGCGACGTAGCGCGCGTACACCGCGTAACCGCTGCAGGCGAACACGACGGCGACCAGCGCGAACATCAGGCCGGCGACGAGCGACATGCGATAGGCGTTGTGCGCTACGTAGCCATAGACGAAGTTCAACGGGAGCGCGAGGATCAGGAATTCGGCGATCAGCGCCACCAATGCCGAGCGCAGTGTGCGTGCCGGCGCGCTCCTCGTATTCGGCGTGGCAGTCGGTGTCATGGCTGATTCAATGGTGAGCATGCGCGAGAGTTAACCATTCACCCGCGCAGCAGGCGTTCGACATAGCGCGCAATCAGATCGACTTCGAGATTCACTGCGTCGCCGACACGCCTATTCTTGAACGTCGTCATGGCGATTGTGTGTGGTATCAGGTTGACACCGAAATGCGCACCGTCGGTTTCGTTCACGGTCAGGCTGACGCCGTCGATGCAGATCGATCCCTTGCTCGCAATGTACTTGGCCAATTCCGGTGGTGTCTCGAAGGTCCAGCGCTGCGAGCGCGCATCGGTTTCGACCACGATCACGCGACCCACGCCATCGACATGACCGGAGACAAGATGGCCGTCGAGCCGGTCGGACAGGCGCAAGGCCTTTTCCAGATTCACGCCATCGCCGGGTCTCAGTGCCCCAAGCGTCGTGCGCGACAGGGTTTCGACCGAGACATCGAACGCCACGCGCAGCTCATCGATTTCGACCGCGGTCAGGCAGACGCCGGACACGGCGATGCTGTCGCCGATCCCGATGTCCGCACAATCGAAATTGCTCGCATCGACGACTAGCCGCACATCGCCGCCATGCGCTTGCAACTGCGACACCGTGCCGACTGCCTGGATGATTCCGCTGAACATCGGCTATTCCCTGTACAACATCCGCAGATCGTCACCGACGCTGCGTTGATCGACGATGCGCAGGCGTCGTGCCTGCGCCATCTGCTCAAGGTCGGGCAGCGCGAGCAAGGGCCGCCCCTTGTCGCCCAGCAGAATCGGTGCGATATACAAAAGCAATTCGTCCACAAATCCACTTTGCAGCAAGCTGCCGCTGAGTGTGGGGCCAGCCTCGACCTGGACTTCGTTCATGCCGCGCTGCGCGAGAAGTTCAAGGGCCTTGCCCAGATCGAGCTGGCGCTGCGCATCGAGCGCGAGCGCTGCTAGTTCGACTTTCTCGAATCGATCATCGCCGAGCTGCGCATCGGGCGCGTGGAAAATCAGGGTAGGTGCACTTTCATCGAGCACGTTCGCGTTACGCGGAGTGCGCAGCTGCCGATCAAGCACGACGCGCAACGGAGCGAAGGTTTTTTCTGCGCGGGCAGTCAATCGTGGATTGTCCGCGAGTACGGTACCGCTGCCGGTCAGGATCGCCGAACTGCGCGCGCGCCAACGCTGCACGTCGGCGCGCGCGGCTTCGCCGGTGATCCATTTCGATTCGCTATTTGCCAATGCGGTGCGTCCATCGAGGCTCATCGCCAACTTGACCCGCAGCCACGGTCTGCCGCGCTCGATGCGCGCAAAAAAACCACGATTGAGTTCGCGCGCCGCCTCGCGTAGCAGACCCGATTCGACCCTGATGCCGGCCGCGCGCAATTTTGCAAAACCATCGCCCGCGACTTGCGGATTGGAGTCCCCACTCGCCGCGACAACGCGCGTTATACCGGCCGCTATCAGCGCATCCGCACAGGGTGGAGTTCGACCGAAATGCGAACATGGCTCGAGGGTGACATATGCGGTCGCCCCGCGTGTGCGCGCTCCGGCTGCGTGCAGTGCGAACACTTCGGCATGCGGCTCGCCCGCACGCTGGTGCCAGCCTTCGCCGACCACCGCTTCGCCATGCGCGATCACGCAACCCACGCGCGGATTCGGCTGCGTCGTGTACAAGCCGCGCCCGGCCAGACGCAGTGCACGCGCCATATGCGCGTGATCGATGGCGGAGAAGACGGGACCCGGAACCCGGGACTCGGGACTCGGTGGGGACATCAACGTTTCTTGCCGTGCGCCGTGGTAACCACTTCGCCGAGCAAGGGCAATTGCAAACCTTCGAGCGCAGGCAGATCGCGTTCCAGCCTTTCGATTTCCTCGCGGAATGCCTGTACGTCTTCGAAGCGCCTATACACTGAGGCGAAGCGCACATAGGCGACTTGGTCGAGGCGTTTCAACTCGTTCATCACCCATTCGCCGATCAGGCGGGAGACGACTTCGCGTTCGTTGACCGAACGCAACTGACGCACGACTTCGCGCACGACATTGTCGAGCGCATCGCTGGCGACCGGGCGATGATGCAGCGCACGCTCGACGCCGACACGCAGCTTGCGTTCGTCGAACGCCTCGCGGCGGCCGTCGCTTTTCACCACCGCCGGCAACTTGATTTCGATCGTCTCGAACGTGTTGAAACGTTCGCCGCACTGCGGACACTCGCGCCGTCGACGGATCGTCGCGCCATCGTCGGCTTCGCGCGAATCGATCACGCGGGTGTCGTCGTGCTGGCAGAAGGGACAGTGCACCGTTACGGGAGACGATAGACGTGAGAAGCGAGACGCGAGAGCGGAAGAACAAGCCCGCATGAGCGGCGTGCCAACGCCGTCGTCTCCCGTCTCTCTTCTCCCATCTCCCGATCCTCAGCCATACACCGGAAACGCCTTGCACTGCTTCTCGACGTTGCCGCGCACGCCGGCTATTACGCGTTCGTCGGTCGGCGCGTCGAGTACATCGCAGATCCAGTTGGCCAGGGCGACGCATTCGGGTTCCTTGTAGCCGCGCGTGGTGACCGCCGGCGTGCCGATGCGCAGGCCCGAGGTGACGAAGGGTTTTTGTGGGTCGTTCGGCACCGCGTTCTTGTTCACCGTGATATGCGCCTTGCCGAGCGCAGCCTCGGCGTCCTTGCCGGTGACGCCGCGGCCGATCATATCGACCAGCATCAGATGATTTTCGGTGCCGCCGGAGACGATCTTGTAGCCGCGCGCGATGAAGGTCTTGGCCATCGCCTGCGCGTTCTTCACGACCTGCTGCTGATAGGTCTTGAACTCCGGCTCCAGCGCTTCCTTGAAGGCGACTGCCTTGGCCGCGATCACGTGCATCAGCGGGCCGCCCTGGATGCCGGGGAACACGATCGATTGCAGTTTCTTCTCGATCTCCTCGGCCGCTGGCCCCATTGCAGAATGTTTGGCGACGATAATGCCGCCGCGAGGGCCGCGCAGGGTCTTGTGCGTGGTCGAGGTCACGACGTGCGCGTGCGGCAATGGATTCGGATACACGCCCGCAGCGACGAGACCGGCGACGTGCGCCATATCGACGAACAGATACGCGCCGATCTTGTCGGCGATCGCGCGGAAGCGTGCCCAATCCATGATCTGCGAATACGCCGAGAAACCGGCGACGACCATCTTCGGCTTGTGCTCGAGCGCGAGCCTTTCGATTTCGTCGTAGTCGACCAAACCCTTTTCGTTCACCCCGTACTGCACTGCGTCGAGAATCTTGCCGCTGAGATTCACCTTGGCGCCGTGGGTGAGATGGCCGCCGTGGGCCAACGACATGCCGAGGATCTTGTCGCCTGGTTTGAGCAGGGCGAAATACACGGCTTGATTGGCCTGCGAGCCCGAATGCGGCTGCACGTTCGCGTAGTCGGCGCCGAACAGCTGCTTAACCCGTTCGATCGCGAGTTTCTCGGCGATATCGACGAATTCGCAGCCACCGTAGTAACGCTTGCCCGGATAGCCTTCGGCATACTTGTTGGTCAGTACCGAACCCTGCGCTTCGAGCACGCGCGGACTGGCGTAATTTTCCGAGGCGATCAGCTCGACGTGGTCTTCCTGGCGCTGTTTTTCGGCGGCAATCGCGGCTGCCAATTCGGGATCGTAGCCTTCGATCTTCATTTCGCGCGAAAACATCCGGATATGTTCCTGATGAGGTTAAAGAATTAGTATACCCTGCCTGCCGGCATGTGGCGGAAGCTACGTCGACAGGCTGCGAACAGTGAGCGAGGACGATCTCTTCCGATGCCGCCGATTACGACCGCGCAAGCGATGGCGCTGCTGCAGCAAGGGCGCATCGACGCGGCAGCCAATTTGTTCGGCCGGGTCCTGCGCGATGCGCCGAATGACGCGCTGGCGCATGCAGGGCTAGGCCACTGTTTGATCCGCCTCGGCCGTCAGGATGAGGCTTGGCGCAGCCTTGGCACCGCCTGCAGGCTGTCCGACCGCATCGGCCAGGCCTTCAGCGATCTGGCTTGGCTCGCGATGAAGCGCGGCGATACTGCAGTCGCGATCAAGTCGGCCGAGCATGCCCTCGCGCTCAACAACAACGACGCCAATGCCCAGTTCATCGTTGGGCAATTGCGGTTTCAGCAGCGGCGTTACCACGACGCCGAACGCGCCTTCGCACGCGCCGCACAGCTGCACCCGGACTTCGTTGAAGCACGCTACAAACTCGGCGACAGCCTGTTCGACCAGAGCGATTTCGTCGCCGCGAGCCGGCACTACGACGCCTACACACGGTTGCGTCCGCAGGATGTGCAGGGCTGGATCAATCTCGGCCTCAGCCTGCTGCGCGCCGGCAACCCCGGGCACGCACGCGCGCCGCTGGAAAAGGCGGTCGCGCTGGCACCGGACCGGCCCAAGCCGGCCGTGCTGTTGGCGTCCGCGCTCAGGGAGAGCAACGCCGGCGCCGCGGAACTCATTCCCGCGCTGCGGCGCGCCGCCGCGCTCGCAGCGGATGCGGCGGATCTGCATCTGCAGCTCGCCAAGGCGCTGATCGCGCAGAGCGCCTACGGCGAAGCCAAGCAGGTACTGCGCCGCGTGCTCGAACTCGATCCCGACAACCTGCCAGCCCGGTGGCTTCTTTTCCAGAGGCCGGACTGCGCGGTCGTTCCCGACCAGGCCGCGCGCACGGACTGGCTCGCGCGCTGGCGTGAAGGCATCGAGTACTTCACAGCGATCGACTGGACCGATCCGAAATTCTCGGTGCAGGCCAACGCAACGATCGCCAGTACGACGAACTTCTATCTTGCCTATCTGGGCGAGCCGCTGGTGGCCGAACAGATCAGCAACGCGCAAGTCCTGCGCGAGCTGACCCTGGCCGCGAGCCAGGGTATCGGCGACGTGCCGGCCCGCCGCATAGTCAACCAGCGCCGCAAGGTGGCGGTATTCTCGCCCTCGCTGCACGAACATTCGGTCAGCCGCGTCTGGGCCGGGGCGATACTTGCGCTCGACCCCGTCGAGTTCGAACTAGGCGTCTTCCATCCCGGTGAGGCGGGCGCGGACGATGCCAGCCTCGCGCGCTTTCGTAGACACGCAGCGCGATTCGAATCCGGCGCCCGCTCGGCAAACGAATGGATAGCCGCACTGCGTGCCTTCGCGCCGGACATCGTTATCTTTCTAGACATCGGCATGCATCAGTTCGTGCAGGGTGTCGCCAGTCTGCGGCACGCGCCGGTGCAGGCATCGACTTGGGCACATCCGGTGACCTCGGGCATGGCGACTATCGATTATTTTCTTGGCGCGGAATTGTTCGAACCGACCGATGCGCAAGCGCACTACTCGGAAAAGCTGGTCACCCTGCCGCGCCTCGGCTGCAGCCTCGATCTGCCGCAGACGGTGGAAAGAGCGCCACGACCGGTCGGTGGTCCGATCCGCTTTCTCTGCACGCAGTCCGTGGCGAAGCTGCATCCGCAGCACGACGATCTGTTCGCCCGCGTGCTCGCTGCGGCGCCGACGGCGCGGCTGGACGTGCTGTGCAACGCACAAGCGGAAGTAGCTGCCGCGCTGGCGGCGCGCATGCGCCGGGCTTTCGCCACGCACGGCGTCGACTTCGATGCGCGCTGCGCGGTTTATCCGTCCCAGCCCACCGGGCATTACCATCGCTTTCTGGGCGAAGCCGACGCGTGCCTGGACTCGCTCGACTTTTCCGGGTGCATCACGAGTCTCGACGCCCTCTGGCGCGACCTCCCGATCGTGACCCTGCCCGGCAAGCTCATGCGTGGCAGACAGACTTACGGAATGCTGCAACTGCTCGAACTGGACGAGTTGATAGCGCGTGACCTCGATGATTATGTCCGCATCGCGACCAAGCTGGCGCGGGATGCAGCCTGGCGTGCCGTTCTCGTCGAACGCATCGGCGCGCGCAAAACGGCGCTGTATTGCGACCGAGGCGTCGTCGAGTCGCTGTCGCTTTTCCTGCGCACGGTTGAACCGCCTGACGCACGCGAGTCGCAGAATTCGGCGGCCAGGTAGCTCCAACCTCAAGATCAGCCGGGGACTTTGCCAGGCCTTGCGGCGCAACACGCTGTTCGCAAACGCTGGCCCGGCTTTGCCGCTTCGGCGATAATCCCGACTGACAAGCTTCAACTTCAGCAGGAACCCCATGCAATATATCTACACCATGATCGGTGTGTCCAAGGTCGTGCCGCCGAAGCGCGAGATCATCAAGGACATTTCGCTGTCGTTTTTCCCCGGCGCCAAGATCGGCCTGCTCGGCCTCAATGGTGCGGGCAAATCCACGGTGCTGCGCATCATGGCCGGCGTGGATACCGAGTACAACGGCGAGGCGCGGCCGCAACCGGGCATCAAGATCGGCTATCTCGCGCAGGAGCCGCAGCTCGATCCCGAGAAGACCGTGCGCGAAAGCGTCGAGGAGGGCGTTGCGGAAATCACCGATGCGCAGGCGCAGCTGGACGCGGTCTACGCCGCCTACGCCGAGGAAGGCGCGGATTTCGACAAGCTCGCGGCCGACCAGGCGCGCCTGGAAGCGATCATTGCCGCGAGCGACGGCCACACGCTCGATCGCACGCTCGATGTTGCCGCCGATGCGCTGCGTCTGCCGGCGTGGGAGAC
>JAYTQX010000092.1:0-1978 GCA_043746455.1 Pseudomonadota bacterium | reverse complement strand
GCCTCGATACGGGCGATGGTGACTACGGCCGGATCGAAGACCGACACCCGGCGCGTCACGAAAGACTGGATCGCGGTGACGATCTCGCAGACGATCGGCACCGGATCGAGCGCGTCGTGCGGCATGGAAGCGTGGCCCCCTCGACCGGTGACCAAAATGCGGATCTCATCGGCCGACGCGAGCAGCGGTCCCTCGCGACTGGTGAACATTCCGTGGGGGGCATTGGGCAATACATGCAGAGCGAAAGCCGCATCCGGCAGCGGCTCGAGCAAACCGTCTTCCAGCATGAACCGCGCGCCGTGCCAGCCCTCTTCGCCGGGCTGGAACATGAAAAGCACGGTACCGGTGAATTCATGGCGTCGTGCGCACAGAAGTCGCGCCGCACCGACGAGCATCGCGACGTGGCTGTCGTGGCCACACGCATGCATGGCGCCCGGATCACGCGATGCAAACGCCAGTCCGGTATCCTCGTGTAGCGGCAGAGCGTCCGTGTCCCCACGCAATACCACAGTGCGCCCTTGCTTGGAACCCCTCAGGGCCGCGACGAGCCCAGTCGTCGATGGGCCTTCGCGATATTCGAGCGGCAATCCGGCGAGCGCGGCCAGGATCTTGGCAGCGGTCTTCGGCGTCCGCAATCCGACTTCGGGTTCGGCATGAATGGCGCGACGCAGCTTTACCAGATCGGGCAAGAGCAGTACCGCCTCCTGCGGCCAGGGAGTCACGTGGTCCTCGCGCGCGAGTCCGAGAGCAAGCCATTGATCGAATGTCGGCCGCCCATCGGCGATTGCCTAGGGTATTTGGTATTGCGTTTCATTTTTTTAGCGTGTGCAAGAACTGAGCTTAGATCGTTGAGGGCCCTTAATCAAATGAAACGGTGTCGCACCGATGCGATCGCGGATGCCGCTCATGCTCGCGAACCTTCAGGGGCTCCTGATGCAACCTATTTCCGCTGGCAGGAGTACGCAGCAGTTGCCTGGGCCCGCTGCCGCAGCAGAATCGCCGTGCGCTGCGCGCCGCGAAATCGACAACATGGCAACTCTGCGGGAAAAGGCGGTTTATACTTCCTGCCGTTACCGGCCCTATTTTAGCTTGCAGCGAGGCACGTCGATCTACATGTTGAACACAATGCCAATACTAACTACGACGCAAATGGTCCTCGCCGTCGTGTCGGGCTGCGCGGTAGGATTTTCGCTGGGCCTGATCGGCGGCGGCGGTTCGATACTTGCGGTACCACTGCTGCTTTATTTGGTGGGCTATCCGAATCCGCACATCGTCATCGGTACGACGGCGTTGGCGGTGTCCATCAACGCGTACATCAATTTGCTGCCGCACGCGCGCGCCGGCAACGTGCAATGGAAGCACGGAATCATCTTTGCAGTTGCGGGCGCCGCCGCCGCCTTTGTCGGCTCGAGTCTCGGCAAGGCGGTGGACGGCAAGAAACTGCTGTTCTTGTTTGCACTCCTGATGCTGGTGGTTGCCGGACTCATGCTGCGGCCACGTAAAACGGTCGCAGTTCATCAAACCAACGGCGGCCGTCCCTCGCCGGCGGTGCTCATCAAGTTGATCGTCGCCGCAGTCGCCGTCGGTCTGTTGTCAGGTTTTTTCGGTATCGGCGGCGGCTTTCTGATCGTGCCGGGGCTCGCGCTGTCCACCGGTATGCCGATGATAGTGGCCATCGGCACCTCGCTGTTGTCGGTTGGAACTTTTGGCTTGACCACCGCACTTAATTACGCCCGCTCGGGGCTATTGGACTGGACCGTGGCAGGCCTATACCTGGCGGGTGGCGTCGGCGGCGGCTGGTTCGGTGCGCGCTTGGCCACTCATCTGGGCGCGCGCAGCAAGAGCGCGCTGCAGCGGATTTTTGCCGCACTCGTGTCTGTGGTCGCCGTGTATATGCTTTACAAGAACCTCTCGATCTTTCACCTGCACGGCTGAACCAAGGCCTCCTGCCGACCTTGCGTCGTTGCGCGTCGCCGGA
>JAYTQX010000091.1:0-2945 GCA_043746455.1 Pseudomonadota bacterium | reverse complement strand
TGGGCGCTTCATGCTGCGCCGCTTTCTCGACGACCGCTGTCTGCAGGCCGCCGGTGCTCTCGCCTACACGACTTTGTTCGCACTGGTGCCGCTGATCGCTGCCGTGGTTGGCATCCTCAGCGCACTGCCGGTATTCGACGAATGGCGCGAGCAGATCGCGAGATTCATGTTCAGGAATTTCGTGCCGGCTACAGGCGACGTGATTCAGGACTATCTCAGCCAGTTCGCGGCTAGCGCGAGCAAGGCGACGGCAATCGGCATTCTGGTGCTGCTGTTCAGTGCGGTATCGCTGATGATCAGCATTGAGGATGCGTTCGATCGCATCTGGCGCGTACCCGCTGGACGTACGACGGCTCCGCGTCTGATCATGTATTTGACCGTGCTGACAGCCGGGCCGCTGCTGTTGATCGGCGCGCTCGCCATCAGTTTTTATGTGCTGGCGCTACCGCTGCTCGTCGCGGCGGGCGAATCGTTCCAGCTCAAGGCGAGCGTGCTCGGCGTGCTGCCGTTTTTCATCCAGTGGTTCGCGCTGTGCCTGTGCTACATCGTGATTCCGAACTGCCGTGTGCGCTTGGGCCACGCAGCGATCGGCGCTCTCGCCGCGGCCATTGCGTTCGAGGCGGCAAAGCGCGGGTTCGCGGTCTACGTGACCGCCGGCAGCAGCTACAGCGAGGTGTATGGCGCGCTTGCGATCATTCCGATCTTCTTCGTCTGGATTTACCTGTCGTGGGTCATCGTGCTGGCCGGCGCATCGCTGGCGGCGACCCTGGCCGCATTCGACTACCGCCCTGATGCGCCCAGCTTGCCGTCGGGCGACGAGTTCCGTGGTCTTGTGCGCGTACTCGCGCATTTCGCCCTGGCGCAGCACGAGGGGCACGGTTTGTCGGCCGCCGAACTGCGCGAGCGCGAACCCTTCCTCAGCGACTATCTGACCCAGCGCTATCTGGACGACCTCGATCGCAGTAAGCTGATTCGGCGCACCGGGCGCGGCGATTTCGTGCTCGCTCGCGATCTGGCTTCGATGAGTCTGTACGATCTGTACATCGATACGGGTTATCGCATTCCGTTGCACGCGCCGCTGCCCGATGGCCGCGGCGGTGCGACAGACGCAACCGCGACGAAGCACCTCGATCTGGCCGCACGCGATCTGCGCGCAGCACTGGCCGCGCCGCTGTCCGAAATTTTTCCTCCGGTAGCACGGTCTGATACCGTCGAGAATTACAAACCAATGCCCTAGAGGTCCATCCATGAAACGTGCTTCGTTCCTGATTTGCGCGCTGTTGTTCGCGCTGGCCGCACATGCCGCGACCGCGAGCAAACCCACATTGAAAATTTCCACGCTCGACGGCAAGACCTTCGATCTTTCCGCACATAGTGGGAAATGGGTCATCGTGAACTTCTGGGCGACCTGGTGCGGGCCGTGCCTGAAGGAGTTGCCGGATATCTCGGCCTATGTCGGTGCGCACAAGGACAATGTCGCGGCGATCGGGCTCGCCTTCGAGGACAGCGACAAGGCCGATATCGAAAAATTCCTCAAGAGCCACCCGCTGAGCTATCCGGTCGCGCAGGTCGACGTGATGGATCCGCCCAAGGATTTCGACACACCCAGGGGATTGCCGAATACCTATGTGATCGCACCCGACGGCCACGTCGCCAAGGCGTTCCTGGGGCCGGTTACGTCCAAGGATCTCGACGCCGTGATCGCCGCGGCGAAGCCCTGAGCGGGCGCGTGCCCTGCGCAAGATTCATCGTCAACGGCGCGGTGCAGGGCGTGTTCTTCCGCGCCTCGACTCGCGCCGAAGCGCAACGTCTGGGCTTGTGTGGGCACGCCAGGAACCTTGCCAATGGCGGCGTCGAAGTACTCGCCTGCGGCGATGCGGCGGCCCTCGTTGCGCTCGCGGAGTGGCTGCAGCACGGTCCGCCGCTGGCGCGCGTGACCGACGTCCAGCGCAGTGCGGTCGATGACGAATTAGCGGCGCTGACTTTTAGCGTCCTTTAAACACGCCGAATATTTTTCTGCTGGATGTGGCGCGCTGGACATTCACAGGGCACCCTGAATTCGGCTAGCTTTGATATGTTGGCGAATTCCGGGAAACCTCATGCTCGACGATCTTTCGACACTGCCGAATTTCCTGGTCTATCTGGGCATCGGCATCGCCTTGCTGATCGCATTTGTCACTGCGTACGTGCTGATCACGCCGCAGCACGAACTGCCCCTGATCCGGCACGGCAACGTGAGCGCGGGCGTGGTGTTCGGCGGCACCGTTCTCGGCTTTTCGATTCCGCTCGCGAGCGCGATCGCGCACAGCGTGAACGCCGTCGATCTGCTGCTCTGGGGTGCGATCGCCTGTGCGGTACAGGGCATTGCCTCGCTGCTGCTGCGCGCCTTGATCCGCGATCTGCGCGCGCATATCGAAGCCGATCGCGTCGCCGTCGCCATCGTGATGGCCAGCCTGAAGATCGCGATGGGTCTGCTCAACGCCGCCGCCGTGGTTTATTGAAACAGCGGGATATCGGGCATGCAATCGCACGAACGAAAATCCGCAACGGTGCGTCTGGTGCTGATGGGCGCGGCCGTCGGCGGCAGTGGCCTGCTTGCCGGCTGCAGCGGCGAGGATGTGCAACGCAATCGCTATGCCTCGCCATCCGACTGCGTCGCCGACTATTCCGATGCGCAATGCCGACCGGACTACCCGGTGAGCGGCTATGTGGGCGGCATGGATCTGCTCTATTACGGGCCATGGTATCGCAGCAGTTATCGCTCGGCCGGCGTGGATGCGAACGACCCGGGCCCCGGGCGGTTCCTGCGCGGCGGCACGAACGGTCTGGCCGCCGCTGCGCCCGCAGGCATCGAAGCAGGTTCGCGCGGCGGCTTCGGCGAACACGGCCGCGTCAGCGCACGCGGCGGCTGATGCGCCGCGAGACCTGCACGCCGCGGGCAGACT
>JAYTQX010000090.1:0-2173 GCA_043746455.1 Pseudomonadota bacterium | reverse complement strand
CCCTCATGTACTTCAACGTACACTCCGGTTCCTGCGCTCCGCGCGCACACGAACTCTCTTCGCTCGCTACGCTTTGAGGGCAGGTTCTGAAACGGCGGCTAGTCGAAGCCGAAGTCTAACCCCGCATAGGCTCGGGTGAAATTGACCAGCGCGGGGACGGGCGCATTGCTGCCGTCGAGGGCGAGGCCCCTGGCGCTGTGGTAACGCTCGGCGCCGATGCTGAATTCCCAGCGTCCGATGGCCTTGCGCACATTGATACTTGTGGAAATTGTGCCAAATGTACCGAGGCGATAGTCGCTGGAATAGTAATGCTGCCCGTCGGGATTGATGAAGAACGGCGCATAGAAGCGCGCCGCGGCCTGGCTGTAGTAGCGCAGCGCCGGAATGACGCGCCAGGCATCGCCGAAACCCTGATACCACGAGGCTTCGAGCGTATGCGAGTGCAGGCCCCAGCTGTCCTGCGCGTAGCGGTAGTCCAGATGCAGCGATGCATCGATCTGCGCGAACGAACGCCGGTAGCGCAGCAAGCCCGCGGCTTCCACGCGCTGGTCGGGACGCCGGTCCGGCTCTGCGCTGCCGCCGTAGTCGAACAGTTTGTACGGGTCGGACAGATAACCGTTTTCCAGATTGAGCTGGATGCCGGCCTGCAGCACCTCGGAGCGGTTGAGCACCCAGGCCAGACTGGCGAACGCAGACGTCGTGTTCTTGATCGCGTAGGGAATACGGTCGTAGAGCTGCGCGTCGGTCGGCTGGATCTCGTCGTGCGAGAAACTGCCGCCATACCCCAGCGTGAGTGCCGGGTCGAGCGCCTGACTGCGTTCGACGCCGACCGCGGTCGCGCGATAGTCGCGTTCAGCCGAGTACGAGGCGCTGTAGGTGGTGTTCGTGCTCGTGCCGGGGCTCTGCGTCAAGGCGACATTCAGCGCGCTGCGATGATCGCGAATCGTCGCGCCGCTCAGCACCTGCACGATCCGGTGGTCCGGCGTCGGCACCACGTACCACGGCGACGAGCCGCTCATCACTTCGTGCGTGGCTTCGAGCTTGAGGCCGTAGCTGCCGCCCGCCAGCCTGGTATCCAGATCGAGCTGTTGCGAGAGCACGCGATAGCGCTGGCCATCGCCGACCACGGCCGCCTGCGGCAGCGCATCCTCGTCGTATTCGGAAAAGCGATAGCTCGCATGCGTATCCGCCTCGTCCGCCGCGGCGGCGTTCGCGTGCGATGTCGGCAACAGGGCTGCGGCGGCAGCGAGCAGGGCGGAGAGCGAAGCCGAGGGACGTGCCATCAATGACATTCCGATCAATTGCAGCCGCAGCCGCCGCCAGCGGCGCCTACACTGCCGTTGGAGCCTTCCTTGCTGAAGTACGTGTGCTGTCTCATAGCCGCCTGCGCGGGATCAGGATCCCAGCGCATATCCCAGCGCGCGAGGCGCGCGCGTTGCCAAGGTTCGACTTTCGTCGTCGCACAGCCGGCGAGGATGCCGAGCACGATCAGGACGATGATCAGGCGCAGCGACTCACGGCGCATGCGTCGGCTCTTTGGCGAGTTTGCCGATCTCGGTGCGCAGGATGTCGATATCGCGCGGACTGAAACTTTGATTGCGCAGGCGTACGACGCCGCTGCGGTCGACGAGATAAGAGGTCGGCATGCCGACCAGACCAAAGGCCTTGGCTACGTCGCCGGCCGGATCGAGCACGACCGGATAGCTCACCGGATGCGCGGCCAGGAATTTTTTCACGTCGCCGAGTTCCTCGTCGAGATTGATCGCGACGATCTCGAAGTCCGCGCGCGACAGGCCGGTATACAATTTCTCATATCGAGGTAGCGATTCGCGGCACGGCGCGCACCACGAAGCCCAGAAATCCACGAGCACCACCTTGCCGCGCACGTCGGCGAGACCGAGTGGCGCGGCGCTGCCGAATTGCGGCAGACGGAAATCGGGGGCCTTGGCGCCGATCTCGACGGCAAGGCTCTTGTCCGGACTCAGCATTGTGAGCAGCGTGAAGGCCAGCAGCTCGATACTACGCTGCAGAAACCGCCCCGACGCTGCCCACAATCGCATCTGCGCCGCAAGGCTCATGGGCAGGCCAATCCACCGACATTGGTCAGGCGTGTTATTGCCAGTGTGCCGCTGGAGAAGTGGGTTGTGTCGATCGGCGTCCAGGTTGCAGTAGC
>JAYTQX010000089.1:0-2167 GCA_043746455.1 Pseudomonadota bacterium | reverse complement strand
GGCCAGATCCGCTTCGTCGTAGCTGATCGCGGCGTCGAATTTTTTGAACCTGCCGTCGAAGCTCTCGCCCTGGTAAGAGCCCTTGAATGCGAGCGTGCTTTGCGCGGCGTCGGTCTGCCAGTCACGCGCCGTTGCGGTCGTTGCGCTCAGGATCAGTGCCGGGAGTGCCAGCGTCAGGGACAGTCGCAATCGGGCCTGGAATGACTTGCTCAGGTTGTGCAACATCGACGTTCTCCGGATTTGCGGAACCTGCAGTGGATATGGCAACGGCAGGCGCGGATGCAAGTCCGCGCCGTCCGGGCAGCATGCGCGTGAGCGTGCCGTCGCGATTGACGAATTGGTGAACCAAGGCCATTGCCGCGTGGCCGACGGCAACGGCGACAAGTGTCCAGAACAGCCACTCGTGCCGGTCGCGCGCCAACTCCTTCAGCCCGGGAATCGAGGGATCCGGCCCGCCGAGAGGCGGGATATGTACAAGACCGAACCAGTACAGCGGCCGCAGCGAGCTCACCGAGTCGAACCACCAACCCGACAGCGGGACGAGAAACAGCAGCAGGTAAAGCAGCGCATGTCCCACGCGAGCGCCGAGCACTTGCCAGCGCGGTGTGCCCGGCGGTTCCGTGGGGCGACGATCGAACACACGCCATACCAGGCGCAGCACAGCCAGTGCAAGAATCGTCAGGCCGATGGATTTGTGAAAGGTATACACCGGAATGATGTTCGGTTTCTTCGGCAGCCCGACCATGATCAGGCCGACCGTACCTTGCACGATGATCAGCAGCACCACGGTCCAGTGAAAGAATTTCGCCAGGCTGCCCCAGCGCTGCGCATCGCCTTTAAGCTGCATGTCAATGTTCCGTCGGCTCGGTCTTGTTTGCGGCGGCGGGCTGGGCGTTGCCGTGATCGGGCTGCTCCTGCGCATCGCGGCCACGCAAGCCTTCGACTTCGATGCGGATATCCACCTCGTCGCCGATGTTTGGCAGATATTTGCTCATGCCGAAATCGCTGCGCTTCAAGCTTGCGGTCGCGGAAAACCCCGCTGTGTACTTGAACGTATAGGCATCCACGCCGGCGCGGTTGAAGGTCACGCGCAGATCGACCGCGCGGCTGACGCCGAGCAGGGTAAGTGTGCCGTGCACGATGCCGCTATGCTCGCCGGTTTTCGCCACGCCGGTCGAGACGAAATGCGCGGTCGGGTAGCGCTCGCTGGCAAAGAATTCATGCGAACGCAGCTTGTCGCTCCATGCCGCGTCGCCCATATCGATCGACGCCGTATCGATCAGTGCATCGACTTTCGCCGTGCTCCAGTCCCCATCGTCGAAATGGAAAAAACCGCTTTTCGCATGCAGCCTGCCGGACGGATGCGAAAAACCAAGATGGCTGACCGAAAACAGGATCTGCGTATGCACGGTGTCGAAGCGAAAATCTTGCGTCGCCGCAGATGCCGTGAACGACACAGCGAAAAGCACCACGACTGCAAAATATCGATGGCTGCGAAGAATGCCCATGCTGCGACTATGCGCGAACGGACAGGGTGAGGACAAGCGCCGGGAATGGAACGCTGCGTTGCCCATTTCCCGGTTTAGCGGGTGCAGAAAAAGCCTATTCATCCTGCTCCCCACGCAACGCGAATTGAGCGATGCGGCGCAGGCGTTCGGCGCTGGTGTCCGCCAACAGTTTCGCCAGTGCGCTATTCGCCGCGTCCTTGTCGAGCGAGCGCAAGTCGCGCAGCGTGGTCGCGACGGCATGGCCAAGGCTGTCGAAAATGAGGCCATAGGCAATTGCGTGCATCGCGCCGCCGGTCAGCGTACCGAGGCCCGGAAACGCCTTGGCCGCATTGCCGGCGATTGCCAGCACCAGCGTCGCGCTGGTGCGCACGGTGAGTTTGACCTGACCGAGGAACGCGTCGATATCGATGTCGCGCACGGGCACGTCGTAGAGTTTCGAGAGCTCGCGGATCAGGCCGGTGGCGAGTACCGCCTGGATCACCAGATCGCTGCCCGGCATGACAGCGGCCATCGCGCCGATCACCGCGCGGCGGGTATATTTATCCACAATCGCGTTCGATTCGCGACCGCGCATTTCGGCGGCGAGTACATCGGCGCGCGAGCTGACCGACGTGAGCACCGCAGCTTCGCGCGCCGGCTCGAATGCTGCCGCGCCGCTC
>JAYTQX010000088.1:0-8239 GCA_043746455.1 Pseudomonadota bacterium | reverse complement strand
AGTTTCTGCTGCCGTTCGAAATCGCGGCGGTGATCCTGACCGTGGCCCTCGTCGCCGCGATCATGCTCACCCTGCGCCGCCGCGTCGGCACGCGGCATCAGAATCCTGCCGAGCAGGTGACGGTGAAAGCGTCCGACCGCGTGCGTATCGTCAAGATGGCCAGCGTGACCAAGGGAGCCTCCGCACCATGATCACCCTGTCGCATTACATCGTGCTCGGCGCGATTCTGTTCTGCATTTCGGTGGCCGGCATCTTCATCAATCGCAAGAACGTGATCGTGCTGCTGATGGCTATCGAGCTGATGCTGCTCGCGGTGAACACGAACTTCGTCGCGTTCTCGCGTTTTCTCGGCGATGTCTCGGGCCAGGTGTTCGTATTCTTCATACTCACGGTGGCCGCGGCGGAGTCGGCGATCGGGCTGGCGATTCTGGTGGTGCTGTTCCGCAATCGCGCGACGATCAATGTCGCCGAAATCGATTCGATGAAGGGTTGAGAAACGGAGCCGTCATTCCGGCGAACGCCGGAATCCAGCTCTTCGGATTTACGGGGAAACTCAAAAAAACTGGATTCCAGCTTGCGCTAGAATGACGAGCAAAAAAAATATGGCTTTGAATTCCACCATCCTGCTCATCATCGCGTTCGCTCCGCTGGCCGGCGCGATCATCGCGGGCTTCTTCCGCAACCAGATCGGGCGCGTCGGCGCGCACACCGGCACCATCGCCGGTGTCGCCGCCAGCTGCGCGCTGTCGTTTTACGTCCTGTATCAGCTGGTCTGGGGGGGGGCGGAAACCTACAACCAGAATTTGTATACGTGGTTCCAGGTCGGCGGCTTCGACACGCATGTCGGTTTCCTGATCGACCGCCTGACCGCGATGATGATGGTCGTGGTCACCTTCGTCTCGCTGATGGTGCACGTCTACACGATCGGCTACATGGCCGACGACGACGGCTACCAGCGCTTCTTCAGCTATATCGCGCTGTTCACGTTCTCGATGCTGATGCTGGTGATGAGCAACAACTTCCTGCAGCTGTTCTTCGGCTGGGAAGCGGTCGGCCTTGTCTCGTACCTGCTGATCGGTTTCTGGTTCAAGCGGCCGACGGCGATCTTCGCCAACCTCAAGGCGTTCCTGGTCAACCGCGTCGGCGACTTCGGCTTCCTGCTCGGCATCGCCGCGATCCTGTATTTTTTCCACACGCTCGACTACGCCGCGGTATTCAGTCACGCCGATACCCTGCAGGGCAAGACGCTGGAGATACTCGGCGGCAGTCCTTGGTCCGCGGCGACGGTGATCTGCATTTGCCTGTTCATTGGCGCGATGGGAAAGTCGGCGCAGGTGCCGTTGCACGTGTGGCTGCCCGATTCGATGGAAGGTCCGACGCCGATCTCCGCGCTGATCCATGCCGCGACGATGGTAACCGCGGGCATCTTTATGGTCGCGCGCATGTCGCCGCTGTTCGAACTGTCGGAGACGGCGCTGTCGTTCGTGCTGGTGATCGGTGCGACGACCGCGTTCTTCACCGGATTGATCGGCATCGTGCAAAACGACATCAAGCGTGTGGTCGCGTATTCGACGCTGTCGCAATTGGGCTACATGACCGCAGCGCTCGGCGTGTCCGCGTATTCGGCGGCGATCTTCCACCTGATGACGCACGCGTTCTTCAAGGCGCTGCTGTTCCTCGGCGCCGGCTCGGTGATCATCGCGATGCATCACGAACAGGACATGCGCTACCTGGGCGGCCTGCGCAAATACATGCCGATCACTTTCATCACCGCATGGATTGGCACGCTTGCGTTGACCGGCATGCCGGGGTTCGCGGGATTCTTCTCCAAGGACGCGATCATCGACGCAGTCCGCGAGTCGCATCGCTGGGGTTCCGGCTACGCGTATCAGTGCGTATTGTTCGGCGTATTCGTCACGGCTTTGTATAGTTTTAGACTTCTGTACCTGACTTTCCACGGCGAGGAGCGCTTCGTCGTCGAGCCTGGCGATCACGGTCACGGTGATGACGAACACGACGACCACGGCCATCACGAACCGGGTCATCTTGCGCACGCACCGCACGAATCGCCGCTGGTCGTAACCCTGCCGCTGATCGCGCTTGCGATTCCGTCGGTCATCATCGGCGCGCTCACCGTCGGCGCGGTATTGCACGGCGACTACTTCGGCAGCGCGATCCATGTCGCCGGTGCGGAAGGCGAGGGCGCGCAGGCGTTTGCCGGCTGGTTCGCAACGACGATCGCCGGTTTTGCCGGCGCGCCGTTCTGGTTCGCGTTCGGCGGTTTCGCGGTCGCGACCTATGTCTACCTGTTCAATCCGTCGATTGCCGATCGCGCAAAAGCCACGCTGCATCCGCTGTGGAGCGTGCTCGACAACAAATACTGGTTCGACCCGGTCTATCAGGCGGTGTTCGCGCGCGGCAGCCTCCTGCTTGGGCGCGGTCTGTGGAAAGGCGGCGATGTCGGCGTGATCGACAATGTGATCGACGGTTCGGCGGGCACTATCGGACGTATCGCTCAAAGCGTGCGCCGGCTGCAGACAGGATTTTTATACCACTACGCGTTCGCGATGATCCTCGGCCTCGTGGTCTTGCTGGCTGGCCTGTGGTGGGTGGTGCGCGTATGAGCCGCAAACGACCCAAGCAAATGTGTGACACATCCTGTGCCCGGTTCGTGCTGAGGTATCGAAGCATGAACAGACGCATAGTTCGCCCTTCGATACCTCAGGGCGAGCGGCTCTCCGCGATTGCCTCAGCTGACAAAGACAACCAATGCAATCGATGCCTTTACTGAGTCTCCTGATCTGGCTACCCATCGCCGGTGCGGCGGTCGTGCTGCTGTTCGGCGAGCGCGCCAACACCGCGCGCTGGCTGGCGCTGGCGGTCGCGGTCGTCACCTTGGTCGCGAGCGTTCCGCTGCTCACTGGCTACGATGCCGGCGCCGGAACGATGCAGTTCGTCGAGAACACGGTCTGGATCGATGCGATCCACGCAAACTATCACCTTGGCGCCGATGGCATTTCCATCGCGCTGATCGTGCTGACCACGTTCGTCACCGTGCTGGTGATTCTTGGCGCGTGGGAGGCGGTGCAGACCCGCGTGAGCCAGTATCTGGCGGCGTTTCTCGTGCTCGAAGGCCTGATGATCGGCGTGTTCGCGGCGATGGATGCGCTGCTGTTCTACGTATTCTTCGAGGGCATGCTGATTCCGATGTTCATCATCATCGGCGTCTGGGGCGGCCCGCGCCGCGTCTACGCGACCCTCAAATTCTTTCTGTATACATTTTTTGGTTCGATCTTCATGCTGATCGGGCTGATCTATCTGTATCTGCAGGCCAACAGCTGGGAGCTTAGCCAGCTCGCCGCGCTGCCGCTCGCCGCGACTGCGCAGGCATGGCTGTTCTTCGCCTTCCTGATTGCGTTCGCGGTGAAGGTGCCGATGTGGCCGGTACATACCTGGCTGCCGGATGCGCATGTCGAGGCGCCGACCGGCGGTTCGGTGATTCTGGCCGCGATCATGCTGAAGATCGGCGGTTACGGCTTTCTGCGATTCTCGCTGCCGATCGTGCCGGACGCGTGCCAGCATTTCGCCTGGCTGATCGTCGTCCTGTCGCTGATCGCGGTGATCTACGTCGGCTTCGTCGCGCTGGTGCAGGAGGACATGAAGAAGCTGATCGCCTATTCGTCGGTCTCGCATATGGGCTTCGTCACGCTCGGCATCTTCATCAGCCTGGCCTTGATGCGCGTCAGCGGCAACAAGGATGCGGCCTATCTCGGCGTCTCCGGTGCGATGGTGCAGATGGTTTCGCACGGCTTCATCTCGGCTGCGATGTTCTCCTGCGTCGGTGTGCTCTACGACCGCATGCACAGCCGCATGATCAAGGATTACGGCGGCGTGGTGAACGCGATGCCATGGTTCGCCGCGCTCATGGTGTTCTTCGCGATGGCCAATTGCGGCCTGCCCGGCACCAGCGGCTTTGTAGGCGAATTTATGGTCATTCTGGCCAGCTTCCAGGCGAATTTCTGGATCGCTGCGCTGGCCGCGTTCACCCTGATCATCGGCGCGGCTTATACCCTGTGGATGGTCAAGCGCGTGATCTTCGGCGACGTGGCCAACAAGCATGTCGCGGAACTCGCCGACATCGACGCGCGTGAAGCGCTGGTGCTCGGTGCATTCGCCGCGGCGACCCTGCTGGTCGGTATCTGGCCCGCGCCGTTGACGCATCTGATGGACGCGTCGGTCAAGCACATCATCGACCAGTTGCTGGTGACCAAGCTGTGAGCGCCGGGATCCCAAGCATGAATTTCAACCTCCACGATCTGGTCTTGCTGCTGCCGGAAAATTTCCTGCTCGGCGCGATCTGCGCGATCCTGCTCATCGACTTGTTCTTAAAGCCTGCGCAGCGCGATATCACGCACTGGCTGTCGATTGCGGCCCTGCTCGGCACGATGGGCTTGGTGCTGATCGACCACGATCCGGCCAGGACTGCCTTCGGCGGCATGATCGTCCACGATGGCATCGCTGCGTTGCTGCAGGTATTCATCCTCGGCGTTACCGCGCTGGTGTTCGTTTACTCGCGCAGCTATCTGCGCGATCGCGATCTGTATGTCGGCGAGTTTTATCTGCTGTGCCTGTTCGCCGTGCTCGGCATGCTGCTGCTGGTGGCGGCTGACAATCTCGTCATCGTGTATCTGGGTCTGGAACTGCTCACGTTGTCCTCATACGCGCTGGTGGCGATGAATCGCGACTCGGGCCTGTCGTCCGAGGCGGCGATCAAATACTTCGTGCTTGGCGCGCTTTCTTCCGGCCTGCTGCTCTACGGCATGTCGATGATCTACGGTTCGACCGGTTCTCTTGACCTGTCCAGAATCCACACCGTCGCCGCGCTCGGCCTTGGCAATCCGCACTACATATTGCTCGCGTTCGGCGTCGTGTTTCTCGTCGTCGGCATCGGCTTCAAGTTCGGCGCCGCGCCGTTCCACATGTGGCTGCCGGACGTCTACCAGGGCTCGCCGACGGCGGTGACGATGTTCATCGCCTCTGCACCGAAGATCGCCGCGTTCGGCATGGCCTATCGCCTGCTCGAAGGCGGCCTCGCCGGCATGCAGCCGCACTGGCGCGAGATGCTCGCCTTGCTCGCGGTGCTTTCGCTCGGCATCGGCAACGTGTTCGCGATCGCGCAGACCAATCTGAAACGCATGCTCGCGTATTCGACCATCTCGCATGTCGGTTTTCTGCTGCTTGGTCTTGCCAACGGCACGCCGTCGGGTTACGCGGCGGCGATGTTCTACGCGATCGCCTACGCGATCATGACGGCCGCTGCGTTCGGCGTGATCCTGTTGCTCGCGCGCGCGGGCTTCGAGGCCGAGGAGATCGACGACTTCAAAGGTCTCAACCAGCGCAATCCGTGGTATGCATTCATCATGATGCTGGTGATGGCGTCGCTGGCCGGCATCCCGCCGCTGTTCGGTTTCTTCGCCAAGCTGCTCGTGCTCAAGGCGGCGATCGACGCCGGCATGCTGTGGTTGGCGATCGTGGCGATCGTGTTCGCGATCATCGGCATGTTCTACTACCTGCGCGTGATCAAGGTGATGTATTTCGACGCACCGGTCGACAACAGCGCATTGACCTTGCCGCGCGACGTCGCCTTCCGCTGGCTGCTTTCGCTCAACGGCATCGCCTTGCTCGTACTCGGCGTCTTCTGGGGTCCGTTGATCGCCTGGTGCTACCGCGCGTTGGCGGTGCAATGACGGCTGTGGTTTAGTTTTTCGCGCGCGGCCAGCGCAGCATGCGCCGCAAGGTGTCGCCGATCAGACCGAGCGATGTTTTCACGCCATCGACCGACCAGTCGAGAATGCGTCGTTCGTCGATGCCGGTGAACGCGCGCACGACGTCGGGCATGCCGGTGATCGGAGAGTCTCGCCATTTGGCCACTGCCTGTGCGCGCTTGCCGATCGCGTAGGTGACGCTGGCGTTGCTCAGGGCCGAGGTGACGATAGCGGCAAACGGCAGCAAGCGGCGGGCGGCGACCCCGCCGACGCGGCCTGCGCTGCGCCGCATGACGCCGCGGATCACGGCATCGCCGGCGATGCTGGCGCTGGTGCCCAGCGTCCGCACGCGGCTGACCAGTTCCGCGTGCAGCGGCGCCGGCAGCGCCAGGCGGTACAACTTGAACGTGTCTTCGATCAGTTCGCGCTGTATGCGCGCCAAGAATTGCGCGTCGAGCACTTCGCCGAAAATAAAGCCGAGCATGCGCCCCATGCCGGGTATGGCCTCGATCGCCGCAGTGAGTGCACCGGTGACCGCCGCGCGCGTGCACTTGCCGCGCAGCAGGGCGACGAATTGCGCGTCCAGGTCCTTGCCGGTGCGCACGGCGACGATCTGCTCGCTCGACTCGTGGGTCAGGGCAGCGTTTTTGGCTTTCGATCGCGGCATGCCTGCATGCTAGCGGAACTTGCCTGTGCGCTGCCAGAACGCGCGAAGATATGGTCGCGGCACCGCATGCATCGTGCATCATGCGGTATTCTTCGCGGCTACCCCGACCTTGTAGTGAAAGGCATGTCCCGGCTCGACCTCCACGACACGATCCGCGCCGTTGTCTACAACGACGACGTGCTGCGCCTGCTCGATCAGCGCGAATTGCCGTTCGTCGAAACCCAGCTTGAATGCCGCAATGCCGATGAAGTCGCCGCTGCGATCCGCCAACTGGTCGTGCGCGGTGCGCCGGCCATCGGCATCGCTGCGGCATGGGGCGTTGTGCTCGAAGTGCGGGCGTTGCTGGCGGCCGGATCGGCGATCACGCAAGCGGCGCTGGAATCCGCGCTCGCGCGCTTGAATGCAGCGCGGCCGACTGCGGTGAATTTGGCCTGGGCCCTCGCGCGCATGCGCGCAGTGCTGGCGCACGCGCCAGCCGATCCGCTCGCCGCGCTGGAGGCCGAAGCGCGCGCGATCCAGGACGGGGATCTGGCCGCGAACCGGCAGATGGGCGAACTCGGGTCCGCGTTTCTTGCCGCTGGCAGCGGCGTGCTCACGCACTGCAATACCGGCTCGCTGGCGACTGCCGGCTTCGGCACCGCACTCGGCGTGATCCGCGCCGGCTATGCAAAAGGTAAAATTGAACAAGTATACGCAGGCGAGACGCGCCCCTGGCTGCAGGGCGCGCGTCTGACGATGTGGGAACTGGTGCGCGACAGGATTCCGGCCAAACTCATTGCCGATTCCGCCGCATCGCACTTGATGAAGTCGGGCTCGGTGCAATGGGTGATCGTTGGCGCAGATCGTATCGCCGCCAACGGCGATACGGCGAACAAGATCGGTACTTATCAACTCGCGATCGCCGCGCGGCGGCACGGGGTGAAATTCATGGTGGTCGCGCCGTGGTCGACGGTCGACATGGCAACCAGGCAGGGCAGCGACATCGAAATCGAACTGCGCGATGCGGCCGAGCTGTTGTCGATCGCGGGCAAGCGCACGGTCGTCGACGGTGCCGATGCGTGGAATCCGGTGTTCGACGTCACGCCCGCGGAGCTGATCGACGTGATCGTCACCGAGCGCGGCGCGATCGAGCGGCCGGACGAAACGGCCATGCGCAGGCTGGCAGGACATTCCTGATGGCGATGCGCAGTTTCGTCATGTTCTGCATCGGCGGCGTGATCGGCTTCATCGTCGATGCCGGCGTCCTGCAGATTCTGGTCACCGGGTTTGCGTGGGATCGTTTCAGCGCGCGCCTGATTTCGTTTCTGTTCGCCGCGACCGCGACCTGGTTGTTCAACCGCAACTACACGTTTCGCGGCCGCCGGCGCCACAGTCGGTTGGGCGAATGGGCGCGCTATGTGCTGGCGATGAGCGGCGGCTTCGCCTGCAACTTCGCCGCCTACTCGGCGCTGGTGCTCGCGTTCAATGTCGACCGGGAATGGCTGGTACTCGCGGTCGCCGCCGGTTCGGTCGCAGGACTGGGCGTGAATTATCTGACGTCGCGCTACTGGATCTATCGCAAGGCACATCATCCGCAAGTGCCTGCCGAGCTCGCGCCGACTGTTGAGCAGGAGTAGCGCTCACGCGAAATCGGCCCTTGGCTTGGGTCTGCGCAGCGATCAAAATGCTGCGCGCATATGCTGGATTGCGTAGGTATAAAAATCCAGATTGCGAAAATATCCGCCTCCGTTTTCGGAGTTTTCTTGCGTCAGCGCCGATGCTATCCGGTCGTCGTATTTCACATCTAAAAAAACTTCCATAAGTCAAT
>JAYTQX010000087.1:0-5375 GCA_043746455.1 Pseudomonadota bacterium | reverse complement strand
CGGTCGGAGTCGCCGTGTCGCAAGGAAGCTGGAATACCGCACCTTGGCTGGCAATCTGGTTGCCGGAGCAGTCGAATGCCGGGTCGAAGGCATTGCCGTCGCAGACCGCAAACGGACCGGGAGTCAGATAGATGCGGCTTGATACGGTTCCGTTCTTGCCGAGTCCCACAAAGATCGTGTGACGGTCACCGCCTGTCAATGGCGTAGTCTTCGGGTTCTCGACGCCAATGATGTTGAGGTTGTAGTGCGGGCCTGAGAGGTTGATACCACCAGCCATCGCTGGGGCTGCAACGCTCAGGAACAGGGCGACTGCGAACAGCGCTTTGAGATGTTTCATGGGATTATCCTCCTGGGGATATAGTCATCAATCTTTGAGGCCAACAATCTGCTCACCCACAGATTGCAAGTACCTTTACCCCATACCCCACCATCCGTGGTTAGGTGCCGTGTCCTAAAGCCCGAACCCGCAGTCAAACACGGGGCGACCCTAGGCGCTCGAATATAGTAACAAAAAGTTACAACTAATGTGTCCAACCTCTCAGAACAGAAACTAGCCTGCCGCTGTGTGACCCCGAGCAGGTTCGCGTCAAAGGTCGGTGGCCCGGGATCAACGGCCACGCGCGAACTCGATGCCCGCTTTCGTTTCACCGATCGCCTCGCTGGTTGCTCTGAGTGCCGCGACCCGAGGGCCGCCCTTGTCCGCCTCGGCGACGGCAAGCTCGTGCTCCGCGCTGAGCAACGTATTGAGCGCGGCCTGCATATGCGGTTGATCGGCGCGCACCACAGGACTGCAGCCGATCAATATTCCGGCGACCAAGCTTACGCTTGTGGCGACAAAAAATGCGAACCGTGAAATTTTCATGATCCGACTCCGCTGAATGACAACATTGAAAGCCCGGACGGCTTGAGTCAGCGCACTTCGACCTTGACGTCCACGTGCGAATTCTGCGCCGCCATGCAAGTGAACGCTGGCGCGACGCCGACCACCGAGCGCGTGCGAATATGCGTGCCGGTGACGACGACGGCCGGGCTCAGAACATCGAGCCGGTAACGTTGCCCGCTGGCGTCATTGGGGACGTCGGTGAACGCGAACGCGGCAGTCGCATCGGCTGCATGGTATTCGGTCTGCTGCGTTTGCCGGTCGATCAGGCGGATCACTGCGGCCGGTAGCGGGTGTCCGCTGTAGTCGTAGGCAGTGCCGGTTATGCTGCAGGTATCGGATGACGCCTGTGCGTCGAGTGCCAGGGCTGCTATCAGAGCGGTTATAACCAGGCGGTTCATGGTACCTCCAACTGCGAAGAATGCAGCGCGCGGTGAGCCCGGTGTCTGATTCTAGCGCTTTTCGCGGCCGGACAAGATTGAAAGCATTTGCTAGACGGCAGGGTCTTATCGGACGTACACTCCTGGTCGAACCATGAAACGCATAGCCGTCCATTTGCTGCTGGCCCTGATCCTGATCCTGCAAGGGACAGTTGGCGCATTCGCTGCCGTGTCGGCGCAAACGATCGGTCATCATTGCGGCCATGCTGCGCCAACGGGACGTGCAGCCGCACTCCCTGACAAATGCCCGTGTTGTCCAGATGGCGTCATGAGCGACTGCGCGGACGTCTGTACCGCCTGCGGGATGGCGTTCGTCGTGCCTGCATTGCTTCGCGTCGCACAGGCCGAGCACCCCGTTCTGATTCGGGTGAATGCGGACGCATCCGTGCGCGTTCTCAGCAACGTCCCGCCAACACCTCCTCCCATCGCCTGATCTCCTGATGTTTTGAATGCCGCGCTCTATCGGCGCGGTGTGGCGTGCGCGTGCACGCCCATGTGGTCTGGAGAAGGGCAATGTCTTGTAATACCCGCGTCGCTTTCCATGTCGCCGGGTTGATCGGCTTCACTTGGCTGATCCCCACCTTCGCCGGTGAGTTGATGCCGCTCAAGTTGGACGATGCGGTGCGCCTCGCCGAGCAACACGCGCCCGCACTTGACGCTCGGCAAGCCGCACTGCAATCGGCGCAATACGCGATCGGTCCGGCCGGCCAGTTGCCCGATCCGGAATTGGAGTTCGGCATCGACAGTCTACCGGTCAACACCGACGAACGCTTCAGCCTGACTCGCGATAATTTTACCGAGCGCAAGATCGGTTTGACGCAGAGCTTCCCACGCAAGGAGAAGCGCGCTTTGCGCACGCAACGCGCTGAGGCGAGCGCCGCACGCGAACAGGCGCTACTGACCACGCAATTACTCAGCGTTGGTGAATCGGTTGCGCGCGCGTGGATCGCCCGACACACAGCCGAGCGTCGCTTGATGTTATTGGAGTCTCTGCGTCCGCGCGTCGCAGCAGAATTGACGGCGGCCACCGCGGGTCTGAGTGCCGGACGCGGCTCGGCCGCCGACGCGATTGCCGCCAAGTCCGGTCAGGCAACGCTTGAAGATCGAATCAGTGAAGCCCGCCGCGAAGTGGAGGATGCGCGAGCGGACCTGGCACGTTGGTTACCCGATGCGGAGGATCGTGCGCTCGGCGACGCGCCGGACTGGACCAATCTCGGTACCGATCCGGACAAGCTGCTTTCTCATATCGGCCACCATCGCGAGTTGCTTGCCTATGATGCGGCGGAACAGGAAGCCAACGCGGATGTTGCATTGGCTCGGGCAGAAAAGCATCCCGATTGGTCGGTCGAATTGAGCTACGCGCAACGCGGACCGCAATACTCGAATTTTTTGTCCGTGATGGTTCGCGTGCCGCTGCCGATCTTTGCAAGGTACCGCCAGGATCCGACGATTGCATCGAAGGCGGCTGCGGTCGCGCAGATCGAAGCCGAACGCGAAGATGCACTGCGCATGCACACGGCAGAGCTGCGCAAGACTCTCAATACCTGGCGCAGTTCAACCGAACGTGTGCGGCGGTACGAAAAAGAACTACTGCCGCTCGCCGACGACCGCGCCGATGCAGCCCTAGCCGCTTACCGGGGTGGTGGCGGCAATCTCCAAGCGTCGCTTTCCGCGCTCGACAACGCCATCGAGCAACGCATCGCCTATACCGACTTGTTGAACACGCTCGGTCAATCCTGGGCCGCGTTGCACTTTGCTTTTCCTGAGGAGCACTGAGCCATGCGCCGTCCATTTTTGATTCTTGTTGCCCTCGGCGCGTTCGTCTTGGGCAGTGGCATGACGCTGCTGATCGGCCATTACCATGCGAGCCAATCCACCGCTGCGACCTCTGCGGGTGGTGCTGCGAATGGGAAGAAAGTCTTGTATTGGTATGACCCGATGGTGCCGCAGCAGCATTTCGATCAGCCGGGCAAATCGCCGTTCATGGATATGCAGCTTGTGGCCAAGGTCGGCGGCGAATCCGCCGAAGCGGCCGGAACGGTGGTCGTCGATCCGCGCCAGGTGCAGGACCTTGGCATCCGCACGGCGCTTGCACAGACCGGTGCGCTCGCGACCAACGTGCGGGCGACGGGCACGATCGCGTTCGATGAGCGCGCGGTGAGCGTTGTGCAAAGCCGCGTCGCAGGCATTGTCGAACAACTTTTTGTGCGTGCGCCGCTCACCGCGGTCAAACAGGGCCAAGCGTTGCTGACTCTGATCGCGCCCGATTGGACGGCTGCCCAGGAAGAATATCTTGCGCTGCGCCGCACGCATGCGGAGGGTCTCGATACGGTGAAAAACGCTGCGCGTCAACGGCTGATCCTGCTTGGCATGGACGAGGCACAAATTCGCGCGATCGAACGCAGCGGCCACGCGCAAACACGGATCATGATCGCCGCGCCTCGCAGCGGCGTCGTCGGCGAACTCAGCGTGCGCGAAGGTGCGACTGTCATGGCCGGTGCGCCGCTGCTGCGCCTCAATGGCCTCGATACGGTTTGGATCAATGCGTCGATTCCCGAGGCACAGAGCGGGCGCGTGATGGCAGGTGCCTTGGTCAAGGCTGTACTGCCCGCATTTCCGGGCGAAACGTTCGACGGCACCGTCGAAGCGCTGCTGCCGGAACTCGATGCGACAACACGCACGCAAATTGCACGCGTCGTCCTGCCCAATCCTTTGCAGCGCATCGCGCCGGGCATGTATGCGCGGGTCGAGATTGCGCATTCTGGGCCCGCGGCCGATACCGTGCTGATACCGACCGAGGCAGTGATCGCAACGGGTCTGCGCCAAGTCGTGATCGTGGACGAAGGTCATGGTCGTTTCCGTGCCCAGGAAGTTCGCATGGGCGAGGAAGCCGACGGCAAGACCGCGATTCTGCAAGGACTCAAGGACGGCGAGCGCATCGTTTTGTCCGGCCAATACCTGATCGATTCCGAAGCGAGTTTGACCGGCGCTCTGGCGCGATTGAGTGGCGGCGATCGGGCGTCGAGCATGCCGGCACCGATGAAACCTGATGGCGGTGACACATCCGCGACGCAGGTGATGCACTTGGCCACCGGTGTTGTGCAAAAAGTGGACGGCCATCGCCTGACTATCGATACCGATGCGATCGCGTCGCTGAACATGCAAGCGATGAGCATGACCTTCGTCTACCCGGAGCGAATTGCCACGGGGGCGATTCGGCCGGGCCAGCGCGTGAGCTTTTCCTTCATCAGCAATGCTGGCAACGAGTTTGAGATCGTGAAGATCGCGGTTATCGATGGGAAAGTCCCGCCGTCGTCCAACATGCCGTCCGACGGAGGCAAGCCATGATCGCACGCTTGATCCGCTGGTCGATCCAGAATCGGTTTCTGGTGCTGCTCGCCTCGGTATTTCTTGCTGCATGGGGTCTCTACGCAATCCAGAAAACACCCGTCGATGCCTTGCCGGACCTTTCCGATGTGCAGGTGATCATCCGTACGACGTGGCCGGGGCAGTCGCCGCAATTGGTGGAGGATCAGGTCTCCTATCCGCTGAGCACCACGATGCTGTCGGTGCCTGGGGCAAAGACCGTGCGGGGCTACTCGTTCTTCGGCGAATCGCTGGTCTACGTGCTGTTCGAAGACGGCACCGACCTGTATTGGGCGCGGTCGCGTGTGTTGGAGTACCTCAGCCAGATTCAATCGCGCCTGCCGAGTGCGGCGCACACGGCGCTGGGTCCCGACGCGACCGGAGTCGGCTGGGTCTACGAATACGCGCTTGTTGACCGCAGCGGCAAGCACGATCTGGCCGAACTGCGCGCCTTGCAGGACTGGTTCCTGAGCTACGAGTTAAAGAGTGTGCCCGATGTAGCCGAAGTTGCCACGGTTGGCGGCATGGTGCAGCAGTATCAAATCGTGCTCGACCCGGATCGCCTGCGTGCCTACAACATCACTCACACGCAAGTGATCGAAGCGGTCCAACGCGCGAACAGCGAAGCCGGCGGCGCGGTACTCGAACTGGCGGAAGCTGAGTACATGGTGCGCGCGAGCGGGTATCTG
>JAYTQX010000086.1:0-16830 GCA_043746455.1 Pseudomonadota bacterium | reverse complement strand
GAGAGGGAGATTGCGGACGTGTTGTGGCAGTTTGGCGAAGAACGCAGAGCCAAGCGAATCGCGCATGCGATCGTCGAGCGGCGCGACGCGCTGCCGCTGACGCGCACGCTTGAGCTCGCCGAACTGATCGAACGCAACATCGGCCGACGCGCCGATACTCATAAAGGCGGGGGCAAGCATCCGGCCACGCGCAGCTTCCAGGCCCTGCGCATTCATGTGAACGGCGAACTCGATGCGCTGGAGCGCGGCCTGCATGCCGCCGTGGATCGCCTGCGCACCGGCGGGCGTCTCGCCGTGATCAGCTTCCATTCGCTCGAAGACCGCATCGTAAAGAATTTCCTGCGCGATGAATCGCGGGCGGCACCGGTGCGTCGCGGCCTGCCGCCGCCGCCGTCGAGCCGGCTGCGTCTGCGCACGGTCGCTGCGGCGCAATTTCCTTCCGCACAGGAAATCGAAACCAATCCGCGCGCGCGCAGCGCGGTGTTGCGCATTGCGGAGCGTTTGCCGTGATGCGCACGCTCGGCATCTGCATCATCTTCGTGCTGCTCGCCGGCGTGATCGCGGGCGCGCTCGGCGTGGTCTACACGCGCCAGGAAAGCCGGCGTTTGTTCGTCGAGTACACCGAATTGACCAAGGAACGCGATCGCCTGAATTTCGAATTCGGTCGTCTCGAACTCGAGCGCGCGACCAAGGCGGAAATCAACAGCATCGAAAAAGCCGCGCGCGGCGATCTGGGCATGATTTCGCCAACGCCGGCGAACACGGTGGTGATCAAGCGATGACTCGGCGCGAGATTCTGCAACTCGAACTTCCCGCGTTGCGTGCGCAGCGCGACGGCGGCGTAGCGCACGAGGCGGTACGCGGCGGACGCGGCTGGTTCGGTTTGCGCGCGGACCGGTCGCGGGTGACGCCGCGCCAGTATCGGGTCAATCTCAAGGCGCGGCTGTATGTCGTGCTGATGATCCTCGCACTCGCCTGCACCGCGTTGATCGTGCGCGCGGTCGATCTGCAATGGGTGCGCAAGGATTTTTACCAGGATCAGGGCGACCAGCGTTACCTGCGCGAGATTCCGGTCGAAGTTTCGCGCGGCACTATTTTCGACCGTAACGGCGAGCCACTGGCTGTGTCGACGCCGGTCGAATCGATCTGGGCCGATCCGGGCACCCTGCTCGATCACACCGATCGGATTCCCGAGCTGGCGCGCGCGCTCGGCATCGATGCGCCGACCCTGACCGACAAGCTCAATCAGAAAGCCGACAAGCAGTTCGTCTATCTCACGCGCCACCTGAATCCGGATGCAGCGGCGGCGATCATCAAGCTCGGCATTCCCGGCGTCTCCAGCCAGCGCGAGTTCCGCCGCTATTACCCGAGCGGCGAAGTTACCGCGCATATCCTCGGCAAGACGAATATCGACGATCACGGTCTCGAAGGCCTGGAACTCGCGTTCGACGATTATCTTTCGGGCAAGCCCGGCAGCAAGCGCATCATCCGCGACCTGCACGGGCATGCTGTCGAGGATGTCGATGTCGAACTCGCCGTCGCGCCGACGCCGGGCCACGATCTGACCTTGTCGATCGACCAGCGCATCCAATATCTGGCCTATCGCGAATTGATGACAGCGATCAAGGAGCATCACGCCAGCACCGGTTCGATCGTCGTACTCGATGTGACCAACGGCGAGATCATGGCGATGGTCAACCAGCCGTCGTTCAATCCGAATTCGCAGAACAGCAATATTCCGCCGAGCGAGCTGCTGAGCCATATGCGTAATCGCGCGGCGACCGACGTGGTCGAGCCCGGCTCGACGATGAAGGCGATGACGATTTCCGCCGCGCTCGAAAGCGGCAAGTGGCGACCCGATTCCAAGGTCGATACGTCACCCGGTACCTGGAAACACTTCGACCATATCATTCATGACCACCGCAGCCTCGGCATACTGACGGTCACCGGCGTGATCACGCATTCCTCGAATGTCGGTGCCGCCAAGATTGCAGCGACGTTGCCCCGCGACCAGATGTGGGACATGTTCCACCGCTACGGCTTCGGCGAACCCACCGGCTCGGGCTTCACCGGCGAATCGCCGGGCAGCTTGCCGATCGCCAAGCGCTGGGGCCCGGTTGAGCAGGACACGATCGCTTATGGCTATGGCTTGAGCGTCACCCCGCTGCAGCTGGCGCGCGCATATGCCGCGATCGCGGACGGCGGCGTGCTGCACACGCCGACCTTCGTCAAAGGCGGAGGCGATGAAGGCAGGCGCATCGTCGATGCGAAGATCGCGGCGCAGGTCAAGGCGATGCTAGAGACCGTGATCTCGCCCGAGAGCACGGCGCCGGCCGCAGCGGTGCCGAACTATCTCGCCGCCGGCAAAACCGGCACCTCGCATATCGCCTCGCATGGCGGTTACAGCAATTTCTACAACTCGGTCTTCGTCGGTTTCGTGCCGGCTTCAGATCCGCGTCTCGTCGCCGCGATTGTGATTTCGGGCGCCACCGGCACCGATATCGTCCAATACATGGGCGGCACCGTCGCGGCCCCCGCGTTCAGTAAAGTCATGCAAGGCGCGCTGCGCCTGCTCGATATCCCGCCGGACAACGTCAAGAACTGGTATGCCGGCGGCCCGGGACCGAACCCTTTGGTCGAGCCGCGCGATATGCCGCAACCTGAGCCGGTGCCCATGGGCGAAGCGGAAGAGGTCGGGCCTTGAGCACCGCACCGCTAAAGCTCGGTGACCTGCTCACGGGCATTCCCGGCGACAGCATTTCGCCCGCCGCGTGCGACATCCTCGTGCGCGGCCTCGCGCTCGACTCGCGCCGCGTGCGTGTAGGCGACGCATTCTTCGCGCTCAAGGGAACGACCGCACACGGCATTACGTTTGCCCCGTCGGCGTTGGCGCACGGCGCTTCAGTGGTGTTGGGAGAAGCGCCGGCGCCCGCCGCTTATCCGGCGGGACTCGGGACTCGGGACTCGGGACTCGACAAGACAACTGCGCCTATCGTCTGGATCGACAACCTGCGCGAACAAGTTGGCGAAATCGCGGCGCGGTTTTTCGGGCGCCCGTCCAGCGCACTGCACGTAATCGGCGTGACCGGCACCAATGGGAAAACCTCGATCGTGCAACTGCTGGCTTCCGCGCTGCAGGGCCTGGGTTCGCGCGCGGCAACGATCGGCACACTCGGCGCCGGCCTCGTCGGCGCGCTGCGCGAGGGCGAGCGCACCACACCCGATGCGCTCAGTGTGCAGGCGTTGCTCGCCGAATTCCGCGACGCCGGCGCCAGCCATGTTGCAATGGAAGTATCCTCGCACGCGCTCGAACAGGGGCGCGTCAACGCGGTCGCGTTCGAGGTCGCCGCATTCACCAATCTCAGCCGCGATCATCTGGACTACCACGGCACGATGGAGGCGTACGCCGCCGCCAAGGCAAAGCTGTTTGGCTGGCCCGGCTTGCGCACGGCGGTGATCAATATCGACGACGCGTTTGGTCGCAAGCTCGCCGGTTCCCTGCCGGCAGGCGTAATCGGCCTGCGCTACGGCGTCGACAACGCGGCGGCCGATATCGTCGCGCGCGAGGTGCGCAGCAGCGGCGACGGCTTGCGTTTTGCCCTGCGCACGCCCTGGGGCGAAGGCGAGGTCGCAACCACGCTGCTCGGCCACTTCAATGTCGCCAATCTGCTCGCGGTAGCCGCCTGTCTGGGCGCACTCGGATTCACTTTTGCACAAATCCACAATGCGCTCGCACAGGCGCAGCCGGTGATCGGACGCATGAACCGGCTCGGCGGCGGCGCAGCCCCGCTGATCGTCGTCGATTATGCGCACACGCCCGATGCACTCGAGCAGGCGCTGACCAGCCTGCGTGCGCACTGCGCGGGCAAGTTGATCTGTGTATTCGGCTGCGGCGGCGAGCGCGATCAGGGCAAGCGCCCGCAGATGGCGGCGATTGCCGAGCGCCTTGCCGATCGTGTGATCGTCACCGACGACAATCCGCGCTTTGAGAACGGCGATGCGATCGTCGCCCAGATCGTGGCCGGCTTCACGCGGCCGCACGCAGTGCTCGTGCAACGCGACCGCGCGCAGGCCATCGCCGGGGCTCTGCACGAAGCGCGTTCCGGCGATGTCGTGCTGATCGCGGGCAAAGGTCACGAGCCGTATCAGGAAATCGCCGGCATCAAGCATCCCTTCGACGATATCGATGTGGCGCGGCGCGCGCTCGAGGCATGCGCATGCTGAACCTGACCCTCGGCGAAATCGCGCTGTGGACGAAAGGCACCGTGCATGGGGACACGCAGCTTTCGATCCGTGGTGTGGCCACCGACACGCGCGAGCCAATGCCGGGCGCGCTGTTTGTCGCGCTCAAGGGCGACAACTTCGACGCGCACGATTTTCTCGGCGCCGCCAAGCAGGCGGGCGCCGCGGCGGCACTCGTTGCGCGGCCCGTTTCCGCTTCCGCCGATTTGCCGCAGGTGCTCGTGCAAGACACCTTGCTCGCGCTGGGCGATCTTGCCAGCGCGGTGCGCGCGCAACGCTCGGCACGCGTCGTTGGCATCACCGGTTCGAACGGCAAGACCACGGTGAAGACGCTGCTCGCGTCGATTCTGGCATTACACGGCAAGACGCATGTCAACGCGGGCAATTTCAACAACGAAATCGGCCTGCCGCTGTCTCTGCTCGCGTTGCCGGAGGATGCCGCGTATGCGGTGCTCGAAATGGGCGCGGGCAAGCCCGGCGACATCGCCTATCTCGCCGCCATCGCACGGCCCGAAATCGGCCTCGTCAACAACATCGCGCCGGCGCATCTTGAGCGCATGGGCTCGATCGAAGGCGTTGCCGAAACCAAGGGCGCGCTGTACGCGGCGCTGCCCGCACACGGCGTCGCGATCGTCAACGCGGACGATGCCTTCGCGACATTGTTTGCCAACACTGCTGGTGCACGGCGCGTGATCCGCTTCGGCATCGATCTACCGGCCGACGTGAGCGCACAGATTCGCCAGCTCGGAACACAATCGCAGTTCCAGCTGCATCTACCCGGCGCAAGCATCGAGATCGCGCTGCCGCTGAGCGGCCGTCACAACGTGCTCAATGCCCTCGCTGCGGCTGCGGTCGCCTTCGCACTGGACGTGCCGCCGGCGACGATCAAGCAAGGTCTGCAAGCCGCGCCGACGGTGAAAGGGCGCTTGGTGCGTCATGCGATGCCGGGTGGTTGGAACCTGATCGACGACAGCTACAACGCCAACCCCGGTTCGGCCGCAGCGGCGATTGCGACGCTGGTGCTGGAACCTGGCGCAGCGTGGCTCGTACTCGGCGATATGCGCGAACTCGGCGCGCAGGGCGCGCAGCTACATGCGCAGATCGGCGAACTTGCCAAACGCAGCGGCATCGCGCGTCTGTTTGCGGTCGGCGAACTGTCGCGCGCAAGCGCCGATGCATTCGGCAGCGGCGCTCAGCATTTTGCCGACCAGGGCGCACTGACTGCGGCACTCGTACGTGAAGTCCATGCCGGCGTGAACGTGCTGGTGAAGGGCTCGCGCGGCTCGGCGATGGATCGCATCGTGCGCGCCTTGCTCGATGCGGCAAATGGCGCCGACGCGAACGGCAATGACGGAGGTGAACGTCATGCTGCTTGAGCTCGCCGCCATGCTGCAGGGAAAAATCAGCGCCCTGCATCTGTTCCAGTACCTGACCTTCCGCGCGATCATGGCGACGCTGACCGCGCTTGTGTTCTCCTTGCTCGCCGGCCCGGCGGTGATCCGCAAACTCACCGCGGTGAAGGCGGGTCAGGTCGTGCGCAGCGATGGACCGCAGTCGCATCTGACCAAGGCCGGCACACCGACGATGGGCGGCGCGCTTATCCTGCTCGCGGTGGCGATCGCCACGCTGCTGTGGATGGATCTGAACAGCCGCTATCTGTGGATCGTGCTCGGCGTGACGCTCGCCTTCGGCGCGATCGGTTTGTACGACGACTACAAGAAGATCGTGCTCAAGAACAGCCGCGGGCTGCCCGCGCGCTGGAAGTATTTCTGGCAATCGGTATTCGCCCTGCTGGTCGCCATCGCCTTGTATACCACCGCGCACAGCGTCGCGGAAACCGCGTTGTACGTGCCGTTGTTCAAGCAGGTCGCGATCCCGCTCGGTGTCGCCTTCGTTCCGCTCGCCTATTTCATGATCACCGGTTTCTCCAACGCGGTGAATCTGACCGACGGTTTGGACGGTCTCGCGATCATGCCGAGCGTGCTCGTGGCCACCGCGCTCGGCGCATTCGCCTATCTCGCCGGCAACAAGGTGTTTTCCGAATACCTCGGCATCCCATCGATTCCGGGCGCGGGCGAACTGGCGATTTTCTGCGGCGCGCTCGCCGGCGCCGGGCTCGGCTTCCTCTGGTTCAACGCGTATCCGGCGCAGGTGTTCATGGGCGATGTCGGCGCGCTGGCGATCGGCGCCGCGCTCGGCACGCTGGCGGTGATCGTGCGCCAGGAAATCGCGCTGCTGGTGATGGGCGGCATCTTCGTCATGGAAACCGCCTCGGTGATGCTGCAGGTTGCGAGCTTCAAGCTCACCGGCAAGCGCATTTTCCGCATGGCGCCGATCCACCACCATTTCGAGCTCAAGGGCTGGCCGGAGTCGCGAGTCATCGTCAGGTTCTGGATCATTTCCGTCGTGCTCGTGCTGATCGGTCTGGCGACCCTGAAGGTGCGCTGATGCTCGGATTTTCGACCCAGGCCAAACGCATCGACGAGACCGACGGCAGCTTCGATCTGCCGATCATGATCGCCGCCGCTGCGCTCGCGAGTTTCGGCGCGATCATGGTCGCGTCGAGCTCGATCGCGATCGCCGACGGCGCGCATCTGGGGTCGTTCTACTACGCCATCCGCCACATGGTCTTTCTCGCGCTGGGCATCGCGCTCGGCACGATCGTTGCGCGCACCGAGCTGGCCTGGTTCGAGCGCAACGCTTTTCCATTGCTGTTGCTTGCGGTGTTCCTGCTGCTGCTCGTGTTCGTGCCGGGCTTGGGCCAGCGCATCAACGGCGCGCGACGCTGGATCCGCCTCGGCTTCGCCGGCTTTCAGTCGGTCGAAGCGGTCAAGCTGATGTTCATCGTCTATCTGGCCAGCTACCTCGTGCGCCATCGCGAGACGGTGCAGTCGAAACTGTTCGGCGTGGTCAAACCGATCGGCGTCGCCGGCGTGTTGATCGTGCTGCTGCTGGCACAGCCGGACTTCGGCAGTTCCGCGCTGATCATCGCGGTCACCGTCGGCATGATCTGGCTCGGCGGCGCGCGCATGCGCAACCTGTTTTACCTGGCGATTCCGGTGATGCCGGCGATCGTCTGGGCGGCGACGACCTCGGACTATCGAGTCAAGCGTCTGACCTCGTTCCTCAACCCCTGGGAACATCCGTTCGACGATGGCTTCCAGCTCACCCAGGCGCTGATCGCGATCGGTCGCGGCGAATGGTTCGGTGTCGGCCTCGGCGGTTCGGTGCAGAAGCTCTTTTACCTGCCCGAAGCGAATACCGATTTCATTCTCGCCGTGATCGGCGAGGAATTCGGCTTTGTCGGCATCATGCTGGTGCTCGCGGTGTTCGCCCTGCTGGTCGGACGCGCGCTGATGCTCGGCCTGCGCGCGGTCGAACGCGGCCAGCGCTTCGCCGGCTACTGCGCGTTCGGCATCGGCTTGTGCATCGGCCTGCAGGCGCTGGTCTCGGTCGGCGTGAACATGGGCGTGTTGCCGACCAAAGGGCTGACGCTACCGCTGATTTCGTCGGGCGGATCCAGCGTGATGATGACCTGCGTCATGCTCGGCTTTCTGCTGCGCGTCAGCTACGAGGTCAGCCGCGCCGACGCCGCAAGCATGCGCCATGCCGACTACGCAGGCCTCGCCGGGGTGAGCGCATGAACACGCGCATGCCGCTCCAGCAGCCGGTATTGATCATGGCCGGCGGTACCGGCGGGCATATTTTCCCCGGCATCGCGGTCGCCGACGAACTGCGTCGGCGCGGCGTGCCGGTGGTGTGGCTCGGTTCGCGCGGGCGCCTGGAGGGCGAGTTGGTGCCGAAAGCCGGTATCGCACTGGAGATGCTGGAAATCGAAGGTGTGCGTGGCAAGGGCTGGCTGAAACTGCTGCGCATGCCACTGGATGTCGTGCGTGCCGTGTATGCGGCGTGGCGTGTGCTCGCACGGCTCGCGCCGCGCAGCGCGCTGTCGATGGGCGGCTATGCGGCCGGACCCGGCGGCGTCGCGGCATGGCTGCGCGGCGTACCGCTATTGGTGCACGAGCAGAACAGCATCCCCGGCGTGACCAATCGCATCTTGTCCATTTTTGCCAAAAAGCGACTTTGTGGATTTTCCAACACGCTCAAGCGCGGCGACTGGGTTGGCAACCCGGTGCGTGGCGAGATCGCCGCGCTGGCCCCGCCCGCGCAGCGTTTCGCCGCACGCGGCACCGCGCAGGTGCGACTGCTGGTGCTCGGCGGCAGCCAGGGCGCACAGGCATTGAACGCGCGGGTTCCGCAAGCACTCGCGCTGCTGCCGCCAGCGCAGCGCCCCGAAGTGCGCCATCAATGCGGCGCCAAGTTCGCCGAGGCGGCGCGCGCGGCGTACGCGACGTCTGCGGTCGTGGCCAGCGTGGAATCTTTCATCGACGATATGGCCGCCGCCTATGCCTGGGCCGATCTCGTGCTGTGTCGCGCTGGCGCGTTGACCTTGGCCGAGCTGGCCGCTGCGGGCGTCGGTGCGCTGCTGGTGCCGTTCCCATACGCGGTCGACGACCACCAGACGCGCAATGCTCAGGTCATGGTCGCTGCAGGTGCCGCCGAGCTGCTGCCTGAAGTGCAAACCAGCGCTGAGCGGCTCGCCGCCTTACTTGGCGAACTGCTCTGCGACCGTGCGCGCCTGTTGCGCATGGCGCAGGCAGCGCGCGCGCTGGCCAAGCCCGATGCGGTCGCGCGTATCGCCGAAGCCTGCATCGAGGTGGCCGCATGACGCCGCAACGCCCGCCCGCGCACGCGCGCATCATGCAGGCCGATCCGGTGAAGAATTTCCGGCGCGTGCATTTCGTCGGCATCGGCGGCGCCGGCATGAGCGGCATTGCCGAAGTGATGCATAACCTGGGCTACGACGTCTCCGGTTCGGACAAGAATGCGTCGGCGATCACGCGCCACCTCGCCGGCCTCGGTATAAAAATCCACAAAAAGCACGCGGCGCAGAATGTCGCCCGAGGGAGTGTCGCCAAGATCGACGCGCTGGTCGTGTCGAGTGCGATCGGCAAGGACAATCCCGAACTCGTCGCCGCACGCGAATGCCGCGTGCCGGTGGTGCCGCGCGCGGAGATGCTCGGCGAGCTGATGCGCTTCCGCCGCGGCATCGCGGTCGCCGGCACCCACGGCAAGACAACGACAACGAGCCTGGTCGCCAGCGTGCTCGCCGAGGGCGGTCTCGATCCGACCTTCGTGATTGGCGGCCAACTGCTCGCCGCCGGTGCGCACGCGCGGCTGGGAACCGGCGATTACCTGGTCGCCGAGGCGGACGAGTCCGACGGCTCGTTCCTCATGCTCAACGCGGTGATTGCGATCGTCACCAACATCGATGCCGATCATCTGGAAAATTACGGCGGCGACTTCGCCCAGGTGAAAAAGGCCTTCGCCGACTTCCTGCATCGGCTGCCGTTCTACGGCCTCGCCGTGCTGTGTATTGACGATGCCGAAGTCGCCGAGCTGGCGCGCACGACGGTGCGCCGCACGATTACCTACGGCACGCACAAGAAAGCCGATGTGCGTGCCAGCGATATCGTGCAGGACGGCCAGCGCATGGGCTTCGCCCTGCACCTGCCCGGGCACAAGAAGGCGCTGCCGGTCACCTTGAATCTGCCCGGCGCGCACAACGTGAAGAATGCGCTCGCGGCGGCAGCCGTTGGCTGGCGACTCGGTGTCGAAGGCGCGGCCATCGCGCGCGCGCTGGAAAAATTCCAGGGGGTCGGGCGGCGCTTCCAGATCCGCGGCGAGATTGCGCTCGGCACGGCCAAACAAGGGCGGGGCAGTGTGCTGCTGGTCGACGACTACGGCCACCATCCGAGCGAACTTGCCGCCGTGTTTGCGGCCGCGCGCGGCGGCTGGCCGCAGCGGCGTCTGGTCGTCGCGTTCCAGCCGCATCGCTACACGCGCACACGCGACCTGCTCGACGATTTCGTCAACGTGCTGGTCGATGTCGATGTGCTGGTGCTGACCGAGGTCTATCCGGCCGGCGAAGCGCCGATCGCCAACGCGGACGGCCGTGCGCTGGCGCGCGGGGTGCGCGCGCGCGGCAAGGTCGACCCGGTGCTGATCGAGCATCCGCGCCAGCTGAAAAATGTGCTGCCGCCGCTGCTGCGCGACGGCGACCTGCTGCTGGTGATGGGCGCGGGGAATATCGGCGTCGCGGCGAACGAGCTGGCCGCCGCGGGCAAGTTGAAAATTGGGAAAGTACACTGATGCATATCACCGACGCCAAGCAATTCGGTCGCGTCGCGGTCGCGATGGGCGGCAGCAGCGCGGAGCGCGAGGTGTCGCTCGATTCCGGCCGCAACGTATTGGCCGCTTTACGCGCTCGTGGTGTCGATGCGCACCCGATCGACGGCATCCCGGCCCTGCTCGACGCGTTGCGCGCGGGTCACTTCGCACGCGTGTTCAACATCCTGCACGGCCGCGGCGGCGAGGACGGTGTGCTGCAAGGCGCGCTCGATTCTCTGCGCGTGCCCTACACCGGTTCGCGCGTGCTCGGCTCGGCGTTGTCGATGGACAAGATCCGCACCAAGCAGGTCTGGCAGGCGGTCGGTCTGCCGACGCCGCGCTATGCGCGCCATCGCGTCGGCGACGATATCGGCGTGGCGATCGAGACGCTTGGTGTGCCGGTGGTGGTCAAACCCTCGCACGAAGGCTCCAGCGTCGGCATCACGCGCGTGCGTTCGGCTGGCGATCTCGCCGGCGCACTCGCACTCGCCGCACGCTACGACGGCGAGCTCGTGGTCGAGCAACTGATCGACGGTGAGGAATACACGGTCGGCATCCTGCAGGGCGAAGCGCTGCCGTCGATCCGCATCGTGCCCAAGGGCGAGTTCTACGACTATCACGCCAAATACGTCGCCGATGACACAAAGTATATTTGTCCTGGACTCAACGAAGCCGGCGAACCCGAGGTTCGCGATCTGGCGCTGCGCGCGTTCGCGGCCGTCGATTGCGCCGGTTGGGGTCGCGTCGATCTGATGCGCGATGGGGCGGGCGAGTTCTTTCTGCTCGAAGTCAACACCACACCCGGCATGACCAGCCATTCGCTGGTGCCGAAAGCCGCACAAGCGGTCGGCATCGAGTTCGAGGAACTGTGCTGGCGGATTCTGGAGACGAGCCTTGAGCGGGACTCGGGGCTCGGGACTCGGGACTCGGTAGGAGCGGCCAGCGAGTCATCGATTGGTGAAAATCGTCGTGTGGCATCAAGCGTGTCTGTACCGGCTTCTTCCGAGTCCCGAGTCCCGAGTCCCGAGCCCCGGCCGGCCAAAGGCCGGCAGCCATGAACCGCCGCATCCTCAAACTCTTCGCCTGGGCGATCGCCTTGACCCTGGTCGTGCTGCCGGTAGTTGGCGTGCTCAACGGCTGGTTCGCCTCGCAGCGCTGGCCGATCCGCAATCTGCAGGTGGAAGCGGAGTTCAATCATGTCGGCGCCGAACAGATTCGCGCGGTGGCGGGAAATTATCTCGGCACCGGCTTCTTCGCGATCAAGCTCGACGACGTGCGCGCGGCGGTGGAAACGCTGCCCTGGGTCGAACATGTCGAAGTGCGCAAGCGCTGGCCGGACACGATCGAGATGCGCGTGCTCGAGCAGCAGCCGTTCGCGCGCTGGGGCGACAAGCGTCTGGTCGGACGCAACGGTTCCCTGTTTGCCGCGCCCGGCACCGAATCGATCCAGGGCCTGCCGCAACTCGACGGTCCGGACGATGCGCTTGCCGACGTGGTCGATTTCTACAACAAGACGCTGCTCACTTTGACCGGCAGCGGTCTGGCGCTGGCCGGCGTGAGCATGAGCGCGCGCGGCAGCTGGAAGCTCAGTCTGGTCGACGGGTCCGAGGTGATGCTCGGCCAGCACGATATCGACGAGCATCTACAGCGCTTCCTCGATGTATTTCCTCGTCTCGCCGCCGGGCGTGGCATTAACACGTTTGCGCGCGCAGACCTGCGCTATGCAAATGGATTCGCCATCCGCTGGCCCGTGGTCGCCCCTGCCGCGCCCGGCAGCGAAAAACCCGGCAGCGACAAGCCTTCTCCGGACAAATCCGGTTCCGCGCCGCCCACGGGCGCGCGTACCGCCGACGCAAACGTTTTCGACAAGAGACATGCATGAAAAGCAAAGGTGAGAAATCCCTGATCGTCGGTCTCGACGTCGGCACCTCGAAAGTGGTCGCCATCGTCGGTGAATACACGCCCGGCGAACCGGTCGAGGTGATCGGCATCGGCTCGCACGCTTCGCATGGGCTCAAGCGCGGCGTCGTGGTCGATATCGAATCCACGGTGCAATCGATCCAGAGGGCCGTCGAAGAGGCCGAGCTTATGGCCGGCTGCGAGATCCGTTCGGTGTATGCCGGCATTTCCGGCAGCCATATCCTTGGGCGCAACTCGCACGGCACTGCGCCGATCCGTGATCGCGAGGTGACCCTTGCCGATATCGATCATGTGCTCGACGCGGCCTGTGCCGTGGCGATCCCGGCCGATCAGCGCGTGCTCTACAAGGAGCCCCAGGAATTCGTGATCGACGGCCAGGAGGATATCCGCCATCCGATCGGCATGAGCGGCGTGCGCCTGGAGGCGAATGTGCATATCGTCACCGGCGCGGTCAGTGCGGCGCAGAACATCACCAAGTGTGTAAACCGCTGCGGCCTGCAGGTCGATGACCTGATTCCGACCGCGATCGCGTCGAGCAAGGCGATCCTGGTGCAGGACGAGCGCGAGCTCGGCGTCTGTCTGGTCGATATCGGCGCGGGCACCACGGATATCTCGATCTTCACCCAGGGCGCGATCCGCCACACCGCCTCGCTGCCGATCGGCGGCGACCAGGTGACCAACGACATCGCGCAGGGCTTTCGCACGCCGACCGCGCATGCCGAGGAAATCAAGGTCAGGTACGCCTGTGCGCTGGCCCAGCTTGCCCACGCGGAGGAAACGATCCAGGTGCCGAGCGTCGGCGATCGGCCGCCGCGCCGTCTCGCACGCCAAACGCTCGCCGAATGGGTGCAACCGCGCTACGAGGAATTGTTCGGCATGGTGCAGGCCGAGCTGCGCCGCTCGGGCTACGAGAGCCTGGTCGCGGCCGGCATCGTGCTCACCGGCGGCGGCGCCAAGATGGAAGGTGTGATCGAACTCGCCGAGGAAGTGTTTCATCTGCCCGTGCGCGTGGGCCTGCCGCAGCACGTGACCGGCCTGGCCGACGTGGTCAGCAACCCGATCCATGCCAGCGGCGTGGGCCTGCTGCTTTACGGCAGCAAACAGGACGGCTCGCCGCGCGGTTCGCTGGCGTCCGCCAGCAGCGTCGGCAGCCTGTGGGGCAAGGTGAAGCATTGGGTCAAAGGTGAGTTCTAGTTTTGTCCCTTCTCCCCTCGGGAGAAGGTGCCGAAGGCGGATGAGGGAAGGGCACTGGACGAATGAAGGCGTTGTTAGAGGAAGGCTTTTCCCTCATCCGGCGCTATGCGCCACCTTCTCCCGGCGGGAGAAGGGAAGAAAAAGCAGTGCGCAGGATGCGTGCTGCGGATCCGAAACGGATCCGACAAGGTCGCGGTTGGGCATGTGCCTGTCCGCCGCAACATGCCATCGCGGCGAGGAATGCAGCGTGGTGTTCGATAACTACAGCAAGCGATAACTGACTAGCGGAGGTAAGGGAACATGTTTGAACTCGTCGAAAAACTCGCACCCAATGCGGTGATCAAGGTAATCGGTGTCGGCGGCGGCGGCGGCAACGCGGTCAGCCACATGGTCAATTCTCACATCGAAGGTGTGGACTTCGTCTGCGCCAATACCGATGCGCAGGCGCTCAAGCAGAGCGGCGCCAAACTCACTTTGCAACTCGGCAGCAATGTGACCAAAGGCCTGGGCGCGGGCGCGAATCCCGAAGTCGGCCGCCAGGCAGCGCTCGAGGATCGCGAGCGCATCGTGGAACTGCTCACCGGAGCCGATATGGTGTTCATCACCTGCGGCATGGGTGGCGGCACCGGTACCGGTGCTGCACCGGTGGTGGCGCAGCTGGCCAAGGAGCTGGGCATCCTCACCGTTGCCGTGGTGACCAAGCCGTTTCCTTTCGAAGGCCGCCGGCGCATGCAGGTGGCGATGAAAGGCATCGAGGATCTTCAGCAATATGTCGACTCGCTGATCACCGTGCCCAACGAAAAACTGCTCAGTGTGCTCGGCCATGAAGTCACCCTGCTGTCCGCGTTCAAATCGGCCAACGATGTCCTTCTCGGCGCCGTGCAGGGCATTGCTGATCTGATCACTCGTCCGGGCCTGATCAACGTCGACTTTGCCGACGTGCGCACCGTAATGAGCGAAATGGGCATGGCAATGATGGGCACCGGCATCGCGCGTGGCGACGATCGGGCGGTGGCGGCGGCGGAGGCCGCGATCAACAACCCGCTGCTTGAAGACGTGAACTTGTCCGGCGCCTGCGGCATTCTGGTCAACGTCACCGCGGGTCCGAACCTGACCATGCGCGAGTTCGACGAGATCGGCCAGGTCGTGCACCAGTTCGCCTCGGAAGATGCGACCGTTGTGATCGGCACTGCGCTCGATCAGGAGCTGCAGGACAATGTGCGCGTGACCGTGGTCGCGACCGGTTTGAACCGGGCCGCGATGCGCCAGACTACGCGCCGGGAGGAGCCGATGATCGCAACGCGGCCGCGGCTGGTGGCGCGCACCGGCACCGACAATATGCCGATCGACGACTACATCCAGCCGGTGCAGCGCGGCGGTGCGTCGCGTATCGCGGTCGGTGAGGCGGCCAAGGCGGCAGCCGCGGCGGGGCCGGAGACGCAGGTGGACTACCTGGATATCCCGGCGTTTTTGCGGCGTCAGGCTGACTGATTTCCAGGCTATCGAGCTGGTCAGTCTTGGGTTGCGCGGCGGCACAGCTGCGCAACACATTGTTGTTGCAGGGCGCACACAATGCGCCCGTTTGTACTCTGCGCGCGTTGGCCCTAAGTTTTTTGGCCCTAGTTTTGATGACAGCAAGGGCCGTGATGTTGCACATTTACAACAGTTGTCGGTTCCTTACCTCGTTTTACTTCTCTCGGCAAAGACCCTATGTTAGAGTTCATGCCGTTTTATCCGCTCCTGCCCCAGGGGTTCAAAAAAAAATGATCAAACAACGTACGCTCAAGAACGTGATCCGGGCTACGGGTGTTGGTCTGCATACGGGCGAAAAGGTTTACATGACGCTGCGTCCTGCGGCTGTCGACACCGGCATTATCTTTCGCCGCGTGGACCTTGCGCAGCCGGTGGAGATTCGTTCCCGTAGTGAAAATATCGGCGACACGCGCCTTTCCAGCACCCTCGTTCAGGGTGGTGTGCGCATCGCAACCATCGAACATCTGCTTTCGGCGTTTGCCGGTCTGGGCATCGACAACGCTTATGTCGACCTGTCCGCACCTGAAGTGCCGATCATGGACGGCAGCGCCGGTCCCTTCGTGTTCCTGCTGCAGTCGGCGGGTATCGAAGAACAGGCCGCGGCCAAGCGTTTCATCCGGATCAAGAAGCAGGTCACAGTTCGCGAAGGCGACAAGTGGGCGCGCTTTGAGCCGTTCGACGGCTTCAAGGTCGGTTTCTCGATCGATTTCGACCACCCGATTTTCACCCGCCGCACGTCCAGCGCCGAAATCGACTTTTCCACGACCTCGTTCGTCAAGGAAGTCAGCCGCGCACGCACGTTCGGCTTCATGCGCGACATCGAAATGCTGCGCGAGAAGAATCTCGCGCTCGGCGGCTCGATGGACAACGCGATCGTGCTTGACGACTACCGTGTGCTCAACGAGGACGGCCTGCGTTACGAGGACGAGTTCGTCAAGCACAAGATTCTCGATGCGATCGGCGACCTGTACCTGCTCGGCCACAGCCTGATCGGCGCGTTCTTCGGTCACAAGTCCGGTCACGAACTCAACAACAAGCTGTTGCGTGCGTTGATGGCCGACGCCAAGGCGTGGGAAGAAGTCAGCTTCGAGGATCAGGCCAGGGCGCCGATCTCGTACGCGCATCCGGCACAGGCGATGTAACAGAACAAGACGGCCGTCGTGGAATCGATGGCCGTTTGCTTTCAGGCTGCGGGCGATTCTTGGCAGCGCAAGGAAAGGGTTCGGGGAGACCGAACCGGGCAAGGGACGCAAATCATTCGGCAAGGGATGCCAAGCGTAAATAGACGGCCCGCAATTCCGGGTCGGCAAAGGACCGAGCCGCCGCGAGTAGATGTTCGGCGCTGGCTTTGGAAAGAGGCTTACGTTTTGCCGGCTCCGGGGGAGCAGGGGGCAGAGGTGCCACTTTCACGGTGAATTTCTCGATCGGCAGGCCCGAAGTCACCCGGGCTTGGGCGATGATCGCGTTCTGGTAGAGACGCAATTTCGTGGCCCAGGTCGAGGAACTCGCCAGAAAGACGATCCGCTCCGCTTGTACCGTTGCCAATCGACATTGGCGGCGCAATGCATCCGGCAGCGGTTGGCGCAGTTGACGATCGAGCGCATCCAGCGCCCGCGCGCGTGCAATCAGCGCGGCGACGGGTGCGGTTTCACCGACGGATTTTGCGGTGAGGCCGGCTTTTTTTGTTGAGCGATCGTGTGACTGCATGGC
>JAYTQX010000085.1:0-2201 GCA_043746455.1 Pseudomonadota bacterium | reverse complement strand
CGATGCCGCGCTCGTCGCGGCGCGCGAGCTCGGCGGCCCGATCCTCGCGATGACCGTGGTGCTCGTCGCGGTGTACGTGCCGATCGGCTTTCAGGGCGGCCTGACCGGCGCGTTGTTCACGGAGTTCGCGTTTTCACTCGCGGGTGCGGTGGCTGTCTCGGGCGTCATCGCGCTGACTCTCTCGCCCATGATGTGCGCGGTATTTTTCCGCGCCAATCGGGAGCCAGGCCGCTTCGCGAAGGCGATCGACCGGAACTTCGAGCGCTTCCGCGGGCGCTACCATCGTACGCTGCATGCGCTGCTCGACACCTGGCCCGTCATGATCGTGATGGCGGTGCTGCTGCTGCTGGTGCTGGTGGCCTGCTTCAAGTTCACCCGGTCCGAACTGGCCCCGGAGGAGGACCAAGGCGTCGTCCTCGCCAAGATCAACGGGCCGCCGAATGCGACCGCGCAGCAGATGCAGACCTACGCGCACCAGGTGTTTCAGATTGTGAGCCAGGAGCCCGAATACCAGCAGATGTTTCAGATCACGGGCGTTCCGACCGTCAATCAAGGGATCGGCGGAGCGATCTTCAAGCCGTGGGACCAACGCACCCGCAGCGCGCACCAGCTGCAGCTCGATCTGCAGCAGAAATGGGCGCAGATCGCCGGCGCCCAGGTGTTCGCATTCCAATTCCCGCCCCTGCCCGGCTCGCAAGGCTTTCCGGTGCAGTTCGTGATCACGACGACGGAGCCGTTCCAAAATCTCAACGACGTCGCTCAGGCCGTGATCGCCAAAGCGATGAGCGCCCATGCCTTTTATTTCGCCGACGTCGACTTGAAGCTCGACAAGCCGCAGGCGACGATCGAAGTCGACCGCGACAAGGTTGCAGCCCTCGGCCTCAGCGAGTCGGACGTGGGGAGCGCTTTGAGCGCGGCCCTGGGCGGCGGCTACGTCAATTATTTTTCGATTGCCGGCCGGTCCTACAAGGTCATTCCGCAGGTGCGACAGGTGGACCGGTTGAATCCTGAACAGGTGCTCGATTACTACATCCGCACTCCGAGCGGCGCGACGCTGCCCGCGAGCACGGTGGCGCACATCAAGTACTCGGTCGTGCCCGAATCCATCAACCGTTTCCAGCAGCTCAACTCGGTCACCATCGGGGGCGTGAGCGGCATGGCGCAGGGGGACATCCTCAAATTCCTCAAAGACGCCACCGCGGAAGTGGCGCCCAGCGGCTATTCGGTGGATTACGCAGGCGAATCGCGGCAGTTCATCCAGGAATCCGGGGGTTTCTTCATCACCCTGGGATTTGCAATTGTTATCGTGTTTCTGGCGCTGGCCGCGCAGTTCGAAAGCCTGCGCGATCCGATCGTGATCCTGGTGTCGGTGCCGCTCGCGCTCCTCGGGGCGGTGATGTTCATGACCATGGGATTCGCATCGCTCAATATCTACACCCAGGTCGGGCTGGTGACTCTCCTCGGGCTCATCAGCAAGCACGGCATCCTCATCGTGCAGTTCGCGAACCAGCTGCAGCGCTCAGGCCACTCGAAGCGCGACGCGATCGAGGAGGCATCTTCGGTGCGCTTGCGGCCCATTCTCATGACGACGGCGGCGATGGTGCTCGGGGTCGTTCCCTTGGTGATCGCATCGGGCGCCGGTGCGGCGGGCCGCCATGACATGGGCCTCGTGATCTTCGCGGGGCTGTCGATCGGCACGTTCTTCACGTTGTTCGTGGTGCCGGCCGTGTACATGATGATCGGCGAAGATCATTCGCCTCGTGCAGCACCTGCGGATGCCACGCCCGCGGGGCATATCAGCTTATAATTCAGTTTGTTATCACGGTTTTTTAATTTTTATTTTAATAGTACACGGCTGTCGCCCGCGGTTTCGCAGCAGCGCGCCGCCGGCGGCCTCGCAAAAGCTGCGTTGCGTTTCCGCGGGTGTCTTGTATATTTCGTCTGCAGGGACGCAACCTCGAAATCACAACAAGATCTTATTCCTTCCTCGTATGGGGCTTAGATGATCAGTGCGTGGGAATGTTTGCACTTCGCAACGCTGGAACTCGTGCGTTCGACCCCCATCAAGCAGCGCCTCGTCGTGGCCTACAGCCGCCATCTCGCCGCGCTTCCGGAAGATCAACTGCCGAAGGAGGTCCGTGAATCCTTCGGGCAGCTGCTGCGCGTGCTGCGCGGTGTGCCGCCGCTGCGCGGCGAGGACG
>JAYTQX010000084.1:0-3568 GCA_043746455.1 Pseudomonadota bacterium | reverse complement strand
GACTACCGCTTCATGCCGGGCGACGCCGCCGACGGCGCGACCCTGCATGTGCCGCTCGCCTTCGTCAACGCCGTACCCGGCGCGCGTTGCGAATGGCTGGTGCCGGGCCTGCTGGCGGACAAGGTCGCCGAACTGATTCGCGGATTGCCCAAATCGCTGCGGCGCAATTTCGTGCCCGCGCCCGATTTTGCGCGCGCGTTCGCGCAAGCCGAGACGCCACGCGACGAACCCTTACTCAATGTACTCGCAAGCTATCTGCGCCGCGTGACCGGCGTGGAAGTTGCCGCACGCGATTTTGCGGATGTTGCCGTGCCGGCGCATCTGCTGATGCGCTTCCGGGTCTACGACGATGCTCCCGGTCAGGGCAGCGGCATTACCCTGGCTGCGGGCCGCGATATCGAGGCGATCCGCGTGCAGTGGGGCAGTGCGGCGAACGCAGCCTTCTCGCGCCGCGCAGACGCCGAGCTTACGCGCGAAGATATCGCCGGATTCGATTTCGAGGATATTCCCGAGCGCGTGCTCGGCGAGGCCGGCCTCGTCGCGTTTCCGGCCCTGGTCGATCTTGGCGACAGCGTAGCGCTGCGCGTGTTCGAGCGCGCGGACGAGGCCCGCAGTTCGCATGTGCAAGGCGTGCGGCGACTGTTGCGGCATGCGTTGCACGAACGCATCAGGCAGGCGCGGCGTCAATTGCCCCTCTCCAATCAAATGACGCTGTTGCGCGGAGCGCAACGATCACTCCCCGTCCCTCGCGCGAGCGGGGGAGGGCAAGGGGTGGGGGTGACGTCGATGAAATTTCTCCCCATCGCCAGCGTTGACGAATTGCGCACGGACATCGTCGAAGCGGCGCTCGCGCAGCTATTCACCGCGCAGAACCTCGATCTGCGCGAGCGTCAGGCATTTCGTCATGCCGAATCCGAAATCGGCGGCCGCTTGTTTGCCGCTACGGTGGAATGGTTGCGTCTGGTCGAAGACGTGCTTGCCGCCTACGCCGAATTCACACCATGGCTCGAACCGCCGCTGATTGGCTACGCACGCGCGAATTACGACGATCTGCGCGAGCAGTTGGCCGCGCTGGTCTATCCGGGTTTTGTGCAGAAAGTGCAGAAATCCCGGATGACGCATTTTCCACGCTATCTAAAGGCGATGCGCCTGCGTGCCGAACGCCTGCGCCAGGACGCCACACGCGATCAGGCGCGCATGCTCACGGTGCGCGGCTACTGGCGCGACTATCTGAAGCTCAGAGCCAGCGGCGACGCCGACCCCGCGGCACTCGACGAGTTGCGCTGGCTGATCGAAGAACTGCGGGTCTCGCTGTTCGCACAGGAACTCAAGACCGTCGAACCGGTGTCGCCGAAGCGGTTGAACAAGCTGATCGAGTCGTTGAACGCGTCTGCGTAGTTTGCGCGTTGGGCGGGTGACTGCGGAACAACTGGATCCCGTGTCATCGGCCATCCATGGCCTGCACGGGATGACCTCATCCTGAGGTCATTTGACGCCGTGCATGAGTTTGTTGATCAACGGTGCGATCAGGAACAGCAGCACGCCGGCGCCCATCAGCGACCAGAAGCCGAAGGTATAGCCACTCAGCGCGGATGTGGTGGTCATGCCGGTTTCGCCGCTCACCTGACCGGCGAAGATGCCGGACAGATTGTTGCCGTTGGCGACCGAGAGGAACCAGCCGCCCATGGCGAAGGCGACATAGCGTGGGGGAGCGAGCTTGGTCACCATCGACAAGCCGATCGGCGACAGGCACAACTCGCCCACGGACTGGATCACGTAGACCATGAACAGCGTCCAGAATGGAATCTTCTGGCCGGCATCGACGAGATAGGTCAGCGCATACATCAGCAGCAGGAATGCGAAGCCGTTGCCGATCAGGCCCAGACCGAACTTGCGCGAAATCGACGGCTCCTTGTCGCGCTGGCCCATGCGCACCCAGATCCAGGCAAGCAGCGGCGCAAGCCCGATGATCGCCAGCGAGTTGACCGACTGGAACCAGGCCACCGGAAACTCCCAGCTGCCGAAATCGCGGTGCACGATCTTCTCGGCCAGAAAATTGAACGAGCTGCCGGCCTGCTCGAAGAACATCCAGAACAGCACGTTGAAGGTAAAGATGATCAGCATCGCGATCACCTTGTCGCGCGCAACCGCACCCTCGCGGATGCCCTCGACCAGCAGCATCACGGCCAGGCCGATGAAAAGTATACCGAGGACCCAGGCCAGCGCCGTCGCGCCGAGTTGCGCGATCAGGAAATACACCAGCGGCACGCCAATGATCAGATAGAGAGCGACAAACCCCAGGGTGCGCGTGCTGCCGGCGTCGGTCGGCGGCTCGCCGATGCCCTGCAGCTGGCGCCTGCCGAACCAGAACCAGAGAAACGAAATCAGCATGCCCACGCCGGCCGCGGCAAACACGACCTTATAGTTCTGCACCATCGGCGTATCGGTGATCACGCTCGCCAGCCAGTCGGTCACGATGGGCGAAATCAGGGCCCCGGCGTTGATGCCCATGTAGAAAATCGTGAAGCCCGCATCCCGGCGGCGATCGCCCTGCGTATACAACTCGCCGACCATGGTCGAGATATTCGGCTTGAACAGGCCGTTGCCGATGATCACGAGGGCGAGGCCGATCACGAAAATCTGCTGGTTAGGAATCATCATCACGAACAGACCCGCGCCCATCACGATCGCGCCGGTCAGGATCGAGCGCTGATGCCCGATCAGCCGATCGGCGATATAGCCGCCGAACAGTCCGGCCGCATAGACGAGCGCGAGATACGCGCCATAGGTGCGATTGGCATAGCCTTCGCCCGCGGCGTCGCCGTGGAAAAACTCAGCGACGATGTACAGGGTCAGCGCCCAGCGCATGCCGTAGAACGAGAAACGCTCCCAGAACTCGGTCATGAACAGCATCCACAACGGCGCCGGATGCCCGAGCAACTCGGGGAATTCCTTGTGCACTGCCGCTTCAGTAGCCGTTGCGCCGGTTGCCGCCATGGTCTGCTCCAGGAAGAATCGCGCGGCCGATGCGCGCGATGATGAATTGTTGCGCCCGATGGATGGCGCCGCCCAGACGCAAGATGTAACCGCTTCGCGCGGCGGCGTCAAACGAATTGCGTGATGCAGCGCGGAAAGGACGGTCGCCCGGCGCCATGACCAATCTAGGTGCCGATGATGGTGCGCACTTCGAGCAACTCGGGAAAAAAGGTCAGTTCCAGGGCTTTTTTCAGGAACCCGACGCCGGACGAACCGCCGGTGCCACGCCGATAACCGATGATGCGCTCGACGGTTTTCATATGCCGAAAGCGCCAGAGTTGGAAACTCTCCTCGACATCCACCAGTTGCTCGCACATGTGGTAGTCGGTCCAGTAGCGTTCGCGCTGCTCGTAGATCTGCCGCAACACGCCGACCAGTTCGGCGTTGCGCTGGTGCGGCTGGGCGAAATCGCGTTCGACGCAGGCGCGCGGCACGGCGTGGCCGTGGCGTGCGAGATAGCGCAGGAATTCATCGTACAGACTCGGCGCGTCGAGCGCCGCGCGCAGTTCGGTCTGTTGCACCGGAGCGTGCG
>JAYTQX010000083.1:0-1986 GCA_043746455.1 Pseudomonadota bacterium | reverse complement strand
TGCCGTCATCTTCATCCACTTGCGCATGCGCATCCCTTCCGTTGAGTTGAACGTGGCGCCCATTTAGCCACAAGCGCGAGGCCAGCAGAAACCACAAGGGTGGCCGCAAGAGCAAATGCCCTGATGAACTTACAAAACGCCTTGGTATAGTAAACCTTCCCCCCCATATCCCGGCGTCATGGACACCATTCGAATCCGCGGCGCTCGCACGCACAATCTCAAGAACATCGACCTCGACCTCCCGCGCGACAAGCTGATCGTGATCACCGGCCTGTCCGGCTCCGGCAAATCGTCGCTGGCGTTCGACACGATCTATGCCGAAGGCCAGCGACGCTATGTCGAATCCCTGTCGGCCTACGCGCGGCAATTCCTGTCGATCATGGAAAAGCCCGACGTGGACCATATCGAGGGGCTGTCGCCGGCGATCTCGATCGAGCAGAAATCCACTTCGCACAATCCCCGCTCCACCGTCGGCACGATTACCGAGGTTTACGACTATCTGCGCCTGCTGTACGCCCGCGTCGGCACGCCGCGTTGCCCGGATCACGGCATCCCGCTGGAGGCGCAAACGGTCAGCCAGATGGTCGATGCCACCCTGGCGATGGATCCGGAACAACGCTTCATGCTGCTCGCGCCGGTGATCCGCGAACGCAAGGGCGAACACGTGCAGGTGTTCGAGCAACTGCGCGCCCAGGGGTTCGTGCGCGCCCGTGTCGATGGCGAAGTGGTCGATCTCGATGCGGTGCCACCGCTGACCCTGCGCCAGAAGCACACGATCGAGGTGGTGGTCGACCGCTTCCGCCCGCGCGATGACATCAAGCAGCGCCTGGCAGAGTCCTTCGAAACCGCGCTGCGGCTGGGTGACGGGTTGGTGATCCTGGTCAATATGGATGGTACGGAAGGCGACAACGGCGCCAAATCCGAGCAGATGCTTTCGTCGCGCTATTCCTGCCCGGTATGCGACTACTCGCTGCCGGAGCTTGAGCCGCGGCTGTTCTCGTTCAATTCGCCGGTCGGCGCCTGCCCCGCTTGCGACGGCCTCGGCGTGACCCAGGTCTTCGACGCCTCCCGCGTGGTCGGCCACCCGGAACTGCCGCTGTCCAACGGCGCGGTGCGCGGCTGGGATCGGCGCAATGCGCACTACTTCCAGCTGATTCTCTCGCTGGCGGCGCACTACGGTTTCGATGTGGACACGCCCTGGGAAGAGCTCCCGGCCAACGTGCGCCAGGCGGTGCTGCATGGCAGCGGCAAGGACAAGATCGCCTTTCGCTACCTCACCGAACGCGGTGGCAAGGTCACTCGCGAGCATCCGTTCGAAGGCATCCTGCCAAACCTGGAACGGCGCTACAAGGAAACCGAATCCGCCGCCGTGCGCGAAGAGCTGGCCAAGTACATCAGCGATCAACCGTGCCCGACTTGCGAGGGCCAGCGACTGAACCGCTCGGCGCGCAACGTGTTCGTCGCCGATCACGCGCTGCCGTCGCTGACCCATCGCTCGATCGACGACGCGCTGGCGTTTTTCGCCGACCTCAAGCTCAGCGGTTGGCGTGGCGAGATCGCGGTGAAGATCGTCAAGGAAATCCATGAGCGGCTCACCTTCCTCAACGATGTCGGGCTGAACTACCTGACCCTCGATCGTCAGGCGGATTCACTCTCCGGCGGTGAAGCGCAGCGCATCCGGCTGGCCTCGCAGATCGGTGCCGGCCTGGTCGGCGTGATGTATGTGCTGGACGAACCCTCCATCGGCCTGCACCAGCGCGACAACGAGCGCCTGCTCGGCACGCTGACGCGGCTGCGTGATCTGGGCAACACGGTGATCGTGGTCGAGCATGACGAGGATGCGATTCGCATGGCGGACCACGTGCTCGACATCGGCCCCGGCGCGGGCGTGCACGGTGGCGAAATCGTGGCGCAGGGCACGGTGCAGGACATGCTCGACTCGCCGCGCTCGGTCACCGGCCAGTTTCTCTCCGGCGTACGCTCGAT
>JAYTQX010000082.1:0-6078 GCA_043746455.1 Pseudomonadota bacterium | reverse complement strand
GCGACGGCGGCAAGCCAGGTACCCGACTCCACCGCGGCTGCCGTGGTGTCGGCGAAATCCACAATCTGGGCCGATTGCAGGTCGCCCAGGCGCGCCGTGTGATCGAGCAGGGCGCTGCGCATCAGCGCCGGCGCCGGCGCGATGAGCCCGCCGAGGTGACGGCCGTCAGCGCCGATCGCATCCAGGGTCAGCGCCGTGCCGCAGCTCACGACCACAGTCGCGGTTTGCATCTGCGCATGCACCTCGACCAGGCCGAGAAAGCGGTCGATACCCAGACGCGCCGGCGCCGAATAGGCATTGCGTACGCCGCAGGCCGCAGCCGGACTGCGCGCGTAGCGGATCGGGCAGACAAAATGTTCGGACAGCGAGCGCCCCAGGGCCTGTTCCAGCGCGGTCGCCGCGACCGACGCGACCCAGATCGCCAGCGGCGGCTGTACATCTTTCCACAATGCAGCAAAATCCACTTCTTCGCCGGCGGCCGTGGCGACATGCTTGAGCGTGCTGCCGCGCTGCAACTGCGTGCCGTCCCAGAGCGCCCATTTCAGCCGCGAATTGCCCAGATCGATCAGAAGCTTCATAAGCCGCGCACCGATACCTCGGCGCTGTCGTAATGCGCCAGCGCCCTGCCGCGGCGCAGGATCAGCGCACCGCGCGCGTCCACGCCGGCAGCAACGCCATCGCGTTCGTCGCCGGCGTTGAGAACGCGGATTTCGCGTCCGCGCAGTAGATCGTGACGCGCATAGTCGGCATGCAGCGCGGCGAATCCGTCTGCGGCGAAGCGATCGAGCACCGCGATCAGGCGCGCGAGCAGGCGTCCGCCGAGGCGATTGCGCGAGGGCGGCGTCCCGTTCATCAGTGTGGCCAGATCGATCGCCGGCTGATCGATGCGCGCGCGCGCCGTATCGGACAGACGCAGATTGATGCCGATGCCGATCACCGCATGGCAGGGGCCGAGAAATTCGCCACCGAGTTCGACCAGGATGCCGGCGAGCTTGCGCCCCTGCGCAAGCACATCGTTGGGCCATTTGATGCCCACGTCGGTCACGCCGCAATCGTTGAGGGCATCGATCACAGCGACGCCGACCGCGAGACTCAGGCCCGACAGCGCACCCATGCCGTGCTCAAACCGGCGCAGCAGGGAAAAATACAGATTGCCGCCAAGCGGCGATTGCCACGCGCGCCCGCGTCGGCCACGACCGGCACTCTGCATCTCGGCGAAACATGCCTCCAACTGGTGCGCACCCGTGTCGGCGCTGCGCAACAACTGCGTATTGGTCGAGTCGATCTGCCAATGCACGTTGAGCGCATGCAGGCGCGCGCGCGTGGCGCTGTCGAGTTCACCGCTAATCTGCACCGCGTCGAGCAATTCGAACGGCCACGCCAGCCGATAACCGCTGCCGGCTGTGGCGACGATCGGCGCGCCGAGCGTGCGCAGCGCCTCGATCTGCTTCCATACCGCCGCACGGGTGACGTGCAAGCGCGCAGCCAAGGCGCTGCCGGAAACGGCGCAATCCGCGGAGAGGGCAGCGAGCAGGGTGCGCGGATCGATCGACATGGGCACGCATGATAGTCCATGGGTCCGCGGTTTCCCGCGCGCCTGCGCAACCTTTTGCGCCCTGACCGCATCCCTGTAGTGTCCGCCGGCACGGGTCGTGTCCGCGGTGTCCGCACGCGGACAGTCCGCAGCCGGCCCCTTTCGATGCAATCCTTTGACGCAGCGGGAAAACCCGAATGGCACGATTACTGCTGACCCAACCTCTGTCACTGGCGGTGAGCGTAGCGAACGTGCCACCATGCGCACCGATCCGCCCCGCCCTGCGTGTTTCGCCCACGGAGAACCTCATGCATCGACGCTGCGCTATGTTCGCTCTCGCTGGTCTGATCGTGTACGCCTCCGCAGGGGCCAGCACGCTGTGCGAGTCCAGCGGCAATCCCACCAGCACGGCGTCGGCGCCGGCGGCTCCCGCTGTTACCCAAGCGAACCAAGGCCCGGTCGTTCAAACTGCCCCGCTGGCGCCAAAGCCGGCACCGCGTAGCTCCAATCGTGACGATACCGTCGTGGCTGCCGGCGGCTCGTCGCCAGCAGGCGACGACGACGCGGCGGCCAACCTCGGTACGCCCGGCGCGGGTGTGCATCGGCACGGCTTGCGCTGGCAGTCGCTGCTTCCAGGCGTGATCAAGTAGCCAGCGGCGAAGTTCCATCCGCTTGCGCTTCACCTGTAGTGTTGATACCAGTCTGATGAGGCAGGGCCGCATCTCATGCCGTCGGAATTTCGAGTCCGGCAGCGAGCCCTGCGAGCCAGCCGTCGCTCGCCGCCGTGCCAAGCGGATGCAGCGATTCGATCGCATAGGCGACCATCCATTCGCACAGACGGTTTTCCACGTCGCGCAGCGCGGTCGCGGCATTGCCGATTGCTACGCCGCGCTCGAATGCGAGGCTCGACGCCGCGTGCCGATACAGATTCACCCAGTCGCCTTCGCGACGCAGCAGGAACCCCTCGTATCGACGCTCCAGCGTCGCAAGCAGGCGTTCGGCGCGCGCATCGCCGACGTCGGCGGCAATCAGCAGGCGCGGCCGTGGCGCTAGACCCGCGTAGCTGCCGTCACGGTCCGCATAGGTGCGGCGCACGCGGTAGTCGAGCACGTGGCGCGCGAAACTGTGCAGAGTTGCGGCGACCTCGCTCTCGTAATCGGGATAGCGTTCACGCAATACCTGCATGCCTTGCGCACCGAGCGTGGTACGGCGTGCATCGCCGAAACTCGCGCTGCGTTCGTGATGCACGAGTACATTGCCGGCGATGATATTGCGATAGCCTGCGCGTTCGGCGCGCTGGCAGAAATCGTTTTCCTCGCCGAAGCCTACCGGAAATGCGACCTCGTCCATGGGGCCGATACGCGCCAGTACGACGCGCTTGATGTACATGCAGAAGCCGTTGCCGGTTGGCAACTGCGGATAACGCAGTCCGGCCTGCTGCAGCACGGCGCGCTGCGCCTGCAGCAGGTTCCAGCGCGGCGGAATCGGGCAATACTGTTCGATCTCGGGCACGCTGAATGCACCGGCGTTATCGGACACCGCAGTTACCGTGCCGACGCTGTCGTCCGCATACGCGGCGAGCTTGAGCGCAGACAGCCAGCGCGGCCCGACCTCGGTATCGCTGTTGAGCAAGACGACGTCGGCGCCGGCGGCCAGATCCACGCCGACATTGACGCTGTGCGTGAAACCGCGATTGCGTTCGTTGCGCTGGACAACGATATTCGCGCGCCCCGCGTGCGCTGCGAGAATTTCACCGATGCGCGTGTCGCTGCTCGCGTCGTCGACCAGGATCAGGCGTGCACGAGGCGACCAGCGCAGCACCGACTCGATGCAGCGTTGTACACATTGCGGCGAATTATAAATGGGTACAACCACCGCCACCGGTGGCAGATCGGCAAGAGCGAACTGCGGCAACTTTGGCGTGCCGGCCAGCGGCGCCAGACCGCGCACGGCCACGGCCGTCGCATTGCTGCCCGGCAGCGCGGCGGCGCCCAGACGCACATTCCACGCCGCTGAAATCGCCTGCGGCGCGGCAGCTGAATCCATCAGGCTGAATTCGAGTTCCGCCTGCCCGCTCGGCGAGTATTCGAATTCACAGGTGAACTCCTGCGCATCCGCCTCGACCGGCGCGTAGCGCTGGAACACGATGCCGTCGAGTTGCAGCGCGGTCGCGGGAATGCCGCCCGCCGCCTGTAGACGCCAGCGCAGGCGTGAGCCGTCCCAGGCCAGCCATTCGGCGCGCGGAAGCGCTGATTCCATCGCGTGCAAAACCCGGTCAAAAAGGGGAGCCAAGCATAACGGACTTGACCGCGGGCGGCATAAATACGCGAGAATCCGCAGATGACGTGCCTGAACTTGCGGCGATTGGCGCCAACACTCCTGATCTGCCTGTTGCTCGTCAGCCTGCCGGGGGTTCTGCGCGCCCAAGCCAGCGATTGGAGCGTGCGCGTGACGCCGTTCAATCAGGTGTTTCCTGCGCTCGAACTTTCGCAGGCGCGGTCGTCGCCCGCACCACAGCCCGAGCGCGGAGGCCTGCCCCACTCCGATCCGGCGGTGCTCGGCAGCGGTAGCGGCCTGATTGCATTGCGCTTGCGCGCGTTGCGCGACAACGAGCCGATTCACCTGACGATTTCCGCGGCGCCATGGCTGAGCGCACCCACCGCCTTCGAAACGACACTACCTCTCGCCGGTCGCGACTACGAACTGCATCCCGCCCTGAACTGGGGTATCGAGCGCCTTGCCGCGCAGTCCACGGCGCTTGCGGCCACGCTGCTGTTCGCTCTCGATCGCGACGGAGTCGCCGCCGGCGAGCGCCGCGTGGCGATCAGCCTGCGTCCCCTGAACGACGCGCTGTACTTCGTGCGCGACGGCCGCGACAGCGTCGATCTTTCCTGGATCTTCGCCGCCTACGTCAACGAGAACGATGCCGTCGTCGAACACATGCTCGATTCGGCCATACAAAGTGGAATTGTGGAAAAGTTCACCGGCTATGCGGACGCGGACGCGGAACAAGTGCTGCGCCAAGCCTGGGCGGTGTGGCATGCATTGACTGCGCGCGGCATCCGCTATTCCGGCGCCGACCCGGGCATCGATCGGGGTCCGAGCGTGTTCAGCCAGCACGTGCGTTTTCTCGCCGACACCTGGAATGATCGCTCTGCGAACTGCATCGATGGCAGCGCGCTGCTGGTCTCGGCCCTGCAGCGCATCGGGCTGCGCAGCTTTCTCGTTCTGATCCCCGGGCACGCCTTCGTCGGTTTCCATACCGATGCGGCGGGAGAGCATGCGGCGTATCTGGAAACCACCTTGCTCGGCGATCGCCCCGCGCTTCCGGCAACTACGCCGGCCTATGCCAACGAACAGGATTTATCCGCAGCGACGCGATCGAGTCTGGCGAGTTTCGACGCCGCACTACGTGCCGGCGCTGAACGTTATGCGCGCAACACCGGCAAGCTCGATGGACGGCATCGGCCCGATTACGCAGTCATCGATATTGCCGCAGCACGCGAATTCGGCATTCAGCCGATTTCGATCCGCCCCGTGACCACTGCTGTTGCTGGCGGCCGCTAGCCGGGCGCGATCAGGCGGTGCGCAGACGCTGCGCGTTCGCACGCGCACGATGCGTCCACGGCGCAAGCGCGGCGGAAACCATCGAGTGGCCGGGATTGAATGCCGCTGCGAGTGCCGAATCGCAGGCCGCCTCGAATTTCTCGTGCAGCATGCGCTGGTATTCCTGCGGCGAGCACGCACCGGCGATCATCATCCAGCTGCGGCGTGCGATGGTTTCCCATGAGGCGAAGGCGAGGTCCGCAACGTCCAGATGCAACAACGCGGGATGCCGGTGTTTCTGTCTCGATGGTTTCGTCACATCTATCCGTGAGTCCAGCCGTTACGGCTGCGTTACGCCGAGCATAGTCGCTTCGCGCAACGAAGGGAAATCACGGTTTTAGCTAAGTTCAATAAGTCGGCTGTTCGTTGCATTTTCACCGATTTAAGCTGCATTTTCGGCGACGATCACATCAGTACACGCTGCGATGTTGGGTCGTCGTCTTGGCCGCGAGCGCAAATCGAGGTTCACCAGGATCCGATCTGGTCAGCATCCGACTGACGTATTCGCCGACAGCCGGCCCGTGTTTGAAACCATGGCCTGAGCCGCCGCCTGCGATCATTACGTTCTCGATTTGCGGATGACGATCGATGATGAAGTCGCCATTCGACGTGTTTTCATACTGGCAAACCCGGCTCTCCGCGAGCGGCGCATCTTTCAACTTCGGAAAGCGCTGCGCGATGTACTCGCGTGCGATCGCCAAGCCTTCCGCACTCGGCAAGCGCGAGGCGGTCTCCGGATCGATCGCCGGCCCGTGCTTGTCGACGCTGATCTTGAAGCCGCGGTGTTCCAGATCGGGAATGCCGTAGACGAGCGCCGGATGATGAAACCAGGCCGGCATCGCCGGATAGCCGAAACTGCAATCGCCCGCCGGCGGCGCGAAAAAGAAGATTTCCTGCCGGGTCGGAAAAATGCGCTGGCCGAGCAATTCGGGGAACAG